>CAMASU010000186.1 GCA_945861105.1 Synechococcus sp. UW140 | reverse complement strand
TCCCGAGCTGCTCGAATGAAGCCAGCCGCGATCAGGGTTCATCCCAGAGGGTCTGCAGGGTCCAGGGACCACCCTCCAGCACCCAGAAGGCACCGTCCACCAGCCGCAGATGCTGGTCGAGAGCAGCAATACGACTGAGCTCATCAGCGGTCAGTTCAAGATCGGCAGCGGCAAGGTTCTCGCGCAGTCTCGATGGTGTGACCGACTTGGGAATCGTCGAGATGCCTCGCTGCAGATGCCAGGCCAGCAGCACCTGGGCACACGTGCAGCCATGGGCGGCGGCGATGGCTGCAATCACCGGGTTCTGCAGCAGCACCGGCGCATCAGGGGCCTGCACAAAAGCCGGACGATCGGGGGAGCCGAGGGGAGAATAGGCAGTGATATGGATACCAGCGGCGACGCAGTCTCGGACCAGCTGCGGTTGTTGCAGCAACGGATGCAGTTCGACCTGGTTGACAGCCGGGCGGATGCGGCAATGGCTGAGCACCTGCTGCACTTTGACGCTCGAGAAATTGCTGACGCCGATGTGACGGGTGAGCCCCGCATCGACGGCGGCCTCGAGGCCCTCCCAGGTGGAGTGCAGGGGAACCTGCTCAGGGGGCAGCAGATCCTGGGCGGAGGCGGGAAATCCCAGTCCCGGTTTGATCGGCACAGGCCAATGGATCAGGTACAGATCCAGCCGGTCAAGACCGAGATCATCGAGGCTGACCTGCAGTGCCCCGGCCACATTGTTGCGTCCGTGGGAATTGCACCAGAGCTTCGAGGTGATCCAGAGCTCGTCACGCGTCACCTCCCCTGCGGCAATCGCACCGTGCAGGGCAGCGCCGATCTCGGCTTCGTTGCCATAGACACGGGCGCAGTCGAAATGGCGATAACCCAGCCGGATCGCTTCCCGTACCGCGTCCCCCACCTGGCCAGGGGACGATTTCCAGGTGCCAAGCCCCAGCAGGGGCATCCGATCACCGTTGGCAAAGGCAACGCTGCGCATGGACAGTGCTGGTGAGGATCGTGGATCTCAGCCTAAACAGTGGTTCCCCGACAGGGCATCGCCCAGGCAGGAGGAAAGTTTCTGAATCAATCTGAAATGGAGCCAAGGAGACTCGAACTCCTGACCCCCTGCATGCCATGCAGGTGCTCTACCAGCTGAGCTATGGCCCCATTGCCGCGTCGGCCGTTGGCGACTGCCGCGACGTCGTTCACCATACACGGCCGGCGTCCCGCCAGACCCCCACCAGCCGCCCCTGGATGGTCACCTGGTCAGCCGGCAGCTCCAGGGGGGCATAGCGGGGGTTAGCGGCCTCCAGCCGCACCCGGTCACCCTCGCGGTGGAAGTGCTTGAGCGTGGTGCCGCTGCCTGGCACCAGGGCGCTCACGATGGTGCCGGCCCGCAGTCGCTGGGGGTCACTCACAGGCTCCATCAGCACCACGTCACCGTCGGCGATGTGGGCCTCGATCATGCTGTCGCCATTGACCGTGAGGGCAAACAGGCCGCGGGTCTGCAGCAGTGGCGTCAGGTCGAGGCTCTCCTGCACGTCGTCGAAGGTCTCCACCAGACCACCGGCGGCGACGGCGCCCAGCACCGGAATCACCGGCCCGGCCGTCAGCTCGGCGACCTCCCCCAGCAACTGCAGCGTGCGGGCCTGGCCCTCCTTCCAGGTGAGCCAGCCCTTTTGCTGCAGATGGCGCAGGCGGCTCTGGATCGGCGCCGGCGAGCGCAGGCCCATGGCCTCCATCATCTGGCGGATCGAGGGACTGTGGCGATGGTCACGGATGAACGCCACGAGCCAGTCGTAGAGCTCCTGCTGAGCAGCGGTGAGGGCCTCTGTGGGCATGGAGGGCACGGCGGCAGCGGACTGATACATTTGTGCCATCCCGGCGGCGATTTGTCCAGTCCCCGGCCCCGACCGGCACCCCTCGTAACCTGAAGGCAGCCATCCACGGGCCATGACCTTCCACGGCACCCTGGCGGAACTCCAGGACCTGTTCCGCACCCTGGAGGTGACCTGTCACTGGGAGCACATGGGTCCCTTCGAGATGGCCGTCATCGACGATGGCATCAGCAACCTGAGGCTCAACTGGTGGCCGGCCACCGGCGAGCTGCAGCTGATCGGTGAACCGGCCCAGCGGGAGCCGCTGCTGGCCCGTCTGCAGGCAGCCCTCTAGTCGACCACCCCCAGCACCACCGCCAGCAGGGCCTGCTGCACGTGCAGGCGATTTTCAGCCTGGTCGAACACCCGGCTGGAGGCCCCTTCGATGGCGCCGGCGCTGATCTCCTCACCCCGGTGGGCGGGCAGGCAATGCAGCACGATCGCCCGCGGATCGGCCTCCGCCAGCAGGTCCTCGTTCAGGCACCAGCCCTCGAAGGCCCTGAGCCGCTGCTGCTGCTCGTCCTCCTGCCCCATCGACGCCCACACGTCGGTGTAAAGCGCCTGGGCGCCCCGCACGGCCGCCACAGGGTCATGCACCACCTCCAGTCGACACCGGCCGTCGGCCAGGGTCCGGGCCCGCTCCAGCACCCCCCCATCGGGGGCGAACCCCTCGGGACAGCCGATGCGCACATGCACCCCCAGCAGGGCACCGGCCAGCAACAGCGAATGGGCCACGTTGTTGCCGTCACCCACGTAGGCCATCGTCAGGCCGGCCAGATCATCGGGGTCGGCACCGAAGGCCTCCTGCAGCGTCAGGTAGTCGGCCAGGGCCTGGCAGGGATGCTCCAGATCGGTGAGGGCATTGATCACCGGCACCGACGCCCAGTGGGCGTAGTCCGCCAGTTCGTCCTGGCCGAAGGTGCGGATGGCGAGGGCATCCACATAGCGGCTCAGCACCCGCGCCGTGTCGGCCACGGGCTCACCGCGCCCCACCTGGGTCACCTGCGGATTGAGGTCAATGGTCTGGCCCCCCAGCCGCGCCATCGCCACCGTGAAACTCACCCGGGTGCGGGTCGACGCCTTGCGGAAGATCAGCCCCAGCACCCGTCCCGCCGCCTGGGGACGCAGGCGGCCGCTCTTGATGCCGGCGGCGAGCCGCAGCAGGGCGCTGGTGCCGGCGGCATCGAGGTCGGCGGAGGAGAGATAGTCGCGGCCCGGGAGGGCCTGGAGGTCCTGAGCCATCGGCGGCGCCCAAAGGTCACTTATCCGGCCTGGGGCCGCCGTTCGTCAAGGGGTCAGGCGGCCACGGGCTCAGGGCTGATGCTGCGGCTCAGCAGATCCCGCAGCTCATCACCCTCGATCACCTCCTTTTCGAGGATCTTCTCGGCGATCTCCTCCAGCAGCGGCCGGTTGGCCTCCAGGATCGCCAGGGCCGTGTCATGGCCACGATCCACCAGGGCCCGCACCTCCCGGTCGATGGCCTGGGCGGTGGCATCGCTCACCACCCGGCGTGGGTTGTTGCCTCCCCCCAGGAAGCGGCCGCCACCCTGCTTGTCGTAGGCCAGGGGCCCCAGGGTGTCGCTCATGCCGTAGGTGCCCACCATCTGCTCGGCGATGTCGGTGGCCCGCTGCAGATCATTGGCGGCACCGGTGGTGACCCGTCCAAAGACCACCTCCTCGGCGGAACGCCCCCCCAGCAGGGTTGCAATCTGCCCCTGCAGGTCTTCGCGGGAATTGAGGAAACGGTCTTCGGTGGGCAACTGCAGCGTGTAACCGAGGGCACTCATGCCCCGCGGAACGATCGAGATCTTGGCCACCTTGCTGCCGCCCGGCATCAGATGGCCGACGATCGCGTGGCCGACCTCGTGGTACGCCACCACCTTCTTCTCATCGGGCTGGAGCACACGGCTCTTCTTCTCAAGGCCGGCCACCACCCGTTCGATCGCTTCATTGAGATCGCCCTGCTCGACGCTGGTGCGGTTGACCCGGGCCGCCAGCAGAGCCGCCTCATTCACCAGGTTGGCGAGGTCGGCACCGGCGAAGCCGGCGGTGGCCGCGGCGATGCGATCGAGGTCGATGCCCGGCGCCAGCTTCACCTTGCCCGCATAGATGCCGAGGATGGTGCGGCGACCCGACAGGTCAGGCCGGTCCACCAGCACCTGACGGTCGAAACGACCGGGTCGCAGCAGCGCCGCATCCAGCACCTCCGGCTGGTTGGTGGCCGCCAGCACGATCACCGGCTTGTCCTTGGCGGCGAAACCGTCCATTTCGGTGAGCAGCTGGTTGAGGGTCTGCTCCCGCTCGTCGTTGCCGCCTACCACGCCCATCGAACCGCTGCGGCTCTTGCCGATGGCGTCGAGTTCGTCGATGAAGATGATGCACGGAGCCTTCTTCTTGGCCTGCTCGAACAGGTCGCGCACGCGGGCTGCGCCCGCCCCCACAAACAGCTCGACGAACTCTGAACCCGAAATAATGAAGAAGGGCACATCGGCCTCTCCGGCGACGGCCTTCGACAACAGGGTCTTGCCGGTGCCGGGGGGCCCCACCAGCAACACCCCTTTGGGGATGCGGGCACCGATGGCGGCGTAGCGCTCGGGAGTCTTGAGGA
>CAMASU010000185.1 GCA_945861105.1 Synechococcus sp. UW140 | reverse complement strand
CTCAGCAGCCGTTGCCGCCAGCCGGGTGACCGCACCAGGTTCTGGGCTCCATCGAGCAGCTGCAGGGCCAGCACCTCGATCAGCTCCACGGCCAGCAGGGCGACGATGCCGCGGCTGATCACCGCCCGCAGCGGCTCCACATCCAGCAGACCGCTGCTGCGCAGCCGAGCTGCCACCGGAATGATCCGCAGCAGCCGCCAGAACGGCAGCAGCAGCGGCAGGTCAGTCCAGCGCCGCAGCAG
This sequence comes from Synechococcus sp. UW140, assembly GCA_945861105.1. GTDB lineage: Bacteria > Cyanobacteriota > Cyanobacteriia > PCC-6307 > Cyanobiaceae > CAIQIA01. The sequence continues at coordinate 4,275 of CAMASU010000185.1, read as the reverse complement.
GGCATCGCGCCAGGAGAGTCCTGGCAGCCGTCGCCGCAGGCTCAGCACCCGCAGCAGCACATCCAGCAGGAAAACGCTCTGGAAGGCCACCAGGTCAAGGCGCCAGAACCGCTCGGTCGGTCGGCCGGTTTCGTCGATGGACCGCCAGTAGTTGGTGGCCACCAGGGGCAGCAGCTCCTGCTGCCAGTAGCGGCGTTCCTGGTCCCAGCCCAGCTGCTGCAGCCGGGTCGGCCGCAGCAGTTCTGCCGCCGCCTGCTGGGCCGAGTCGCTGCCTCCCCGCAGCCGCAGGCGGTTCTTGATCTTTTCGAGGGTGCCGGTCTTGTTGGCCGCAAGAAATGGATTCTCCTCGATCATCCGCTGGGTCAGTTCCACCTGCCGCTGCAGCAGCCGCTGGCTGGTGGGGGCGGTGGGGGGATGGCGTTGCAGCTCGCGATCAAGCTCCTGCCAGGCCTGGCGGAACTGTTCCGTGTCGCGGTGGGGCTCGATGCCCTTGACAGGGTCGTAGAGCGGAGTGATGTCGGGCAGAACGGTGAGCGGAATCGCCAGCGGCAGCCCAGGGAACAGGTACAGATGGCGCTGCAGCCAGAAATTGCGCAGGGGCACGTAGGTGATGTCGAACACCACCAGCAGCAGGTTCAGGCTGGCCCAGAGGGCCACGAAGCGATCCCAGCCCCGGCCGAACGGGCGGCTGGCCCGCAGCAGCTGCCATTCCCGTGCCCGACGGCCCAGATTCCCCAGCCCCAGCCCGACGGGGGATTGCCAGCGGGGGCGCACCATGGACCTGACCTCTCCATCTGGAGGGTAACGGGCTCTACCGTCGCCACCACCGGTCGCAATGGTCTCCAACGATGTCCCTGGACCAGCTCGATGCCTTCCTGGCCCATGCCCGCACCGCCGCTGGTGACGATGGCGAAGCCCTGCGCACGGCCCTGGCGGCTCCCCTCGACCTCGAGGCCTTCCTGGCCCTGGCCCGCTGCCACGGTTACCCCCTGGCGGAGGCCGACGTGCTGGCGGCCCAGGCCCGCGAGGACAGCCGTCGGAGCGATGCCGATCTGCAGCGGCAGGCAGGGGAGGAGGCCCGGCGGCTGCGCTCCTTCATTCCGGGCTGACGACCATCGCCGCAGGGTCAAAGTCCAGGGCGCGCCCGCGGCAGGCTTCGTTGAACACCCCCCGTTCGAAGCCCACCACCCCGGCGACGACGGTGGCCTCGGGCCAGCCCACCAGCTCCCAGCCTTCGAAGGGGCTCCAGCCACAGCGGCTGATCACCTCCTGACGCAGCACCGGCCGGGACCGTTCCAGGTCGACCAGCACCAGATCAGCGTCGTAGCCCGGGGCGATGCGGCCCTTGCCTGGGATGCCGTAGAGCTGGGCCGGTCGCTCACTCATCCAGCGGGACACCTGATCGAGCCGGCAGCGGCCCAGGGCCACCTGGGTGAGCATCAGCGGCAGGGAGGTCTCGACCCCGGGCATGCCTGAGGGGGACTGGGGGTAGGGCCGGGCCTTCTCGGTCAGGGTGTGGGGGGCGTGGTCGGTGGCGATGCAGTCGATCACCCCATCCAGCAGGGCCTGCCACAGCACCTGCCGGTCATGGCTGGTGCGCAGGGGTGGGTTCATCTGGGCGAGGTTGCCGCGGTGGCCGTAGGCCGAGCGGTCGAGAAACAGATGCTGGGGGCACACCTCGATGCTGATGCGGTCGGTGCGGTGGCGCCGCAGCCAGTCGGCCTCGGCGCCGGTGGTGAGATGCAGGATGTGCAGTCGCCGGCCATAGCGGTTGGACAGCTCCACGGCCCGTTGGGTGGCCGCCAGGGCTGCTTCGGCGTCGTGGATGTCGGAGTGCAGATCGGCGGGGCGTCGTTCGGGATCAGGCCAGCGCTCGAGCAGTTCCTGGCGGCGCCGCTGCAGCCGCTGCTGGTCTTCGGCGTGGACGGCGATCAGCCGGTCGCCCGTGGCGAAGATCTGCTCCTGGATGGCGGCATCACCGCAGTCGAGCGCCCCCTTGCCGGTGCCCATGAACATCTTGATGCCGCAGGCCGGGCCTGGATCGCGCAGCTGCACGAGGTTGGAGCCATCGCCGCAGGCGCCAAGAAAGAAGCCGTGGTGCACGCGACACACCGCAGCAGCCCGCGCGAGCTTGGCCGCCAGGCTGGAGGCGTCGACGGTCTGGGGCTCGGTGTTGGGCATCTCCAGAAAACCCGTCACGCCGCCGCGCAGGCAGGCCCGGCTGGCGCTCACCAGGTCTTCCTTGTGGGTGAGACCCGGGTCGCGGAAATGCACCTGGGGGTCGATCACGCCGGGCAGCAGGGTGAGGCCACGGCCCTCCAGCACGGGCCCCTGCCAGGGGGGGACCTGGTCGTGGAGGGCTGCGATCACCCCGCCGCGCACCTCCACCGACCGGGGCAGACAGCGACCGTCCGGCAGCAGCACCTGGGCTGTCGTGATCAGCAGATCTCCTCCGGGTTGGTCCATGGGCCGGTCGGTGCTCCCTTTAATCTGACCCCTCAGGGATCCCGCCGCCGTGGTCGAACAGCCAGCCCCGTCGAGTCGCCGTGGGCGTCGCGAGCAGGAGGACGGGGGTGGCTTCTGGCGCAGCCTGCTGCTGACGGTGGCGGTGGCCCTGGGCATCCGCCAGTTCCTCGTTGAGGCCCGTTACATCCCCTCCGGCTCGATGCTGCCGGGTCTGCAGCTGCAGGACCGGCTGCTGGTCGAGAAGCTCACCTATCGGCAGCGGGCGCCCCGCCGGGGCGAGATCGTTGTGTTCCATGCACCCCACGCTTTTGATCCGGCCCTGCGCAGTGACTACCAGGCCGGTGCCGGCCGCTGCTTTCTGGTGAATCTCCCGTTCCTCGGTTCCCTGCCCGGGATGCAGGAGCCGGCCTGCGACGCCTTCATCAAGCGTGTCATCGCCGTGGCAGGGGATCGCGTCACTGTGGACCCCGGCGGGCATGTGACCCTCAACGGCCGGCCGCTGCAGGAGCCCTACGTGCGCAACTGGTGCCGGCCTACAGGGCCGGGCAGCTGCCGCAGCCTCGACACCACCGTTCCCGGCGGCAGTGTGCTCGTGCTCGGTGACAACCGGGCCAACAGCTGGGATGGCCGCTTCTGGCCCGGGACCCATTTCGTGCCCGATGGTCAGATCATCGGCCGGGCCTTCTTTCGGTTCTTCCCCTTCTCGACGGTGGGCAGCCTGGTCACGGCAGATCCAGCTGCCATTGGTGGGGAGGCAGGGTCCCCGCCGCCCGCAGGGCGCCCCTGAGGCCGGCCATCGCCAGGGGCCGGTTGGCCGCCAGGGTCCCCGGCCGCTCGATGGGTGCGGCCTGGGGATCCCAGAGAAGCCAGCGGTCGGATCCGGGCAGCAGCCGTTCGGGTTCCAGCCCCAGAAACTGCGAGGGTCCCCAGCTGAGCGCCTGCCAGAGCTCTTCCACACTCCAGCCGTCCTGGTCCACCAGGCTGGCCCACAACGCCGGCAGCACGGCCTGGTAGCCCGCCACCCCGGCCCGCCGCTGGTCCAGGGGCAGCAGCTGCTCTTCGGCATCGAGGGGGGTGTGCTGCACCGCCACGGCCGCCAGCAGGCCCCGACGCAGGGCCTGGCGCAGGCCCTGGCGGTCTGCGGGGGTGCCCAGGGACGGTTCCAGCCGCCAGCCCTCGGCCAGGGGATCCAGCCGACCGCTGTCCTGCAGCAGGTGCCACCAGCAGATGCTGGCGAGGGGCCGGGGGTTGGCGGCCTCAAGCAGCGCGATCCCCTCGGCGGTGGAGAGGTTCATCAGCCGCAGCCCCGGCAGCCGCTCGGCGAGGGCCAGCAGCAGCCGCAGGGGCATCGTCTCGCTGACGGCCGGGTCGGCAGGCCAGCCAAGCCGCAGGGTCTCGACCCCATCCCGCACGAAGCCCCCCTGGCAGAGGCTGCCCTGGCGTGGGGCCAGCAGCCAGGGGCACTGCTCGGCCTCACCGGCGAGCAGGGCCCGCTCCAGCAGGGGCAGGGGCGGCAGGTCGGTGCCGTGGGCCAGCCCCAGGGCTCCGGCCTGCAGCAGGTCCCCATGGGGGGCCAGGGTCTCGTCACCGCCATCGCGGCAGAGGGCGCCCCAGAGTTTGAGCTGCAGGGGCGCGGGCCAGCTCAGATGCAGCCGTTCCGGCCGATCCCGCCAGTCGGCAGCCCGCGGCAGCAGCGCCACCGTGCCGTACCCCGCAGCCGCCACTTCGCTGGCCAGGCTGGCCAGGGTCTCGGCACGGCCGTGCCACGGTTCCTCCAGATGGCTATGGGGATCCACCAGCAGGGGGGCC
>CAMASU010000184.1 GCA_945861105.1 Synechococcus sp. UW140 | reverse complement strand
TGCCTGGGCAGCTGCCCCTGATCGGCACGGAGCTCAACAGCGTGCTCGGTGATGTGCTCACCCTGCTGATCGCCGTGGAGGTGCTTGAGAACGTGGCCTCCTACCTGCGGGAGGAGGGGTTGCAGCTGCAGCTGGTGCTGGTCACGGCCATCACCGCCGTCGCCCGCAAGATCATCGTGCTGCCCTCCGACACCAGCAACGGGCCGCTCTACCTGGCCGGTCTGGGGGTGGCGACCCTCTTCCTCTGCGCTGCTTACTGGCTGGTGGAGGAGCAGGCCCAGCGGCGGCGCGCCCCTGGGCCCGGCTCCCCCGGGTCGCTCAGGGAGACGCCACCCCGGGACTGAGGCGGTCCCCCATGCCCAGGCGGATCAGCATGTCGCGGGCCCCCTCGTGGACGGCACTCCACTGCTGCGGCAGGGCCCGTTCCATTACCCCCTGGCTGCAGCCCATGGCGATCAGCTGCCCCTCCGTTCGCATGCGATCGGCATAGACCTCACCCATGGCAGCCAGCAGGGCCGACCCTCGCAGGGCCTCGGCGGTGCGGTCGGGGCGGCCCTCGACCCAGGCCAGGGCGGCCTGCTCGCCCACCGCCCGGTCACGGTCGGGTTTCGGGATGCGACGGCACACCTGCAGGGCCTCGGCGGCCTGCTGCATCGTCTGTCGGGGGCGGTTCTGGCTGTGCACCATCGTTGCCGACAGGCCCAGCAGCAGCGGGAGCAGGGCGGCGACAACGGCACCGGGGCGGGGCATGGAACGAGGGACCGTGGCCTGACACCCCAGCCTAGGCAGGGTCCAGCAGCGGTCCTGTGGGGGGCAGGCCGGCGTCGACAAACAGCGTCAGCCACAGGCACCCCGCCCCTGGATCGGTGCGTTCCAGCCGGTGGCGCCGCCGGGGAGGAATCCAGAGCATGTCGCCGGGGCCGAGGCTGACGCTGGCGTCGGGGTCGGTGAAGCGCAGATCGGCATGGCCCTGGAGCAGCAGCACCCACTCCCCCTCGGCCTGGTCGAGCCACTCCCCCGCCGGGCTGGCTGCAGCGCAGGAATGGATCCGTTCCAGCCGCAGCCCGGGGGCCTCCAGCAGGGTCTGCAGCTGCTCCTGACCAACGGCGGCCATGGGGCCCCGCCAGAGGTTGAGGACCCGGGGTCCGCTGGGGGTCTCCCCCCAGCGCCGGCCGATCTCGAGGCCAAGGCCCGCCGCCAGGGCCACGACCTCGTCATGGCTGCTGCAGTCCCGCAGGCGGCGGCGCAGGGCGGGGTCGGCCTCCGCCAGGGCCACCAGTCGGTTGAGGTCGCCGACCTTGGCCAGAAAGCGCTGCAGCTGTTCTTCTGCCACGGACCTGCCCGGAGACAGTCCCATGATGGGAACGCCGGCCCGTGTAATCCAACGGTAGAGATAGGCGACTTAAAATCGCTCCAGTGCGGGTTCGAATCCCGCCACGGGCACCTGCCCCACCCCCGGCGCCCCCCACGCCCCCACGCCCCTCCCCCCTGCTCCCCAAGCCCTTGCCCGCCGCCGTCCTCCTGCCGCAGCTGCCCGCCGAAGCCCTGCCGGTGCTGCTGGCCTACGTCGCCATCGGTGGCGCCTATCTGCTGGTGGTTCCCCTTGCGCTGATGCTCTGGCTGAACCGTCGCTGGCATCGCATGGGTCGGTTTGAGCGGGTGGGGGTCTACGGCCTGGTGTTCCTGTTCTTCCCCGGGATGATCCTCTTCGCCCCCTTCCTCAACTTCCGCATGGCCGGCCAGGGCACGGGCGCCTCGTGACCCGCGGCCGTGCTCTGCTGCTCTGCCTGGGCCTCTTCGGGCTGGGTGGTGCCGGTTATGCGGGGTTGAGGCTGGCCGGCGTCGACGACGCAGCGGCCGGCATCACGGCCGAGGCCCTGCTGATCGTGGTGGTGGTGATCTGGACCGGCAGTTATCTGCTGCGGGTGGTGAGCGGGAAGATGAGCTTCATGGAACAGCGGCGCCGCTACCGCAGCGCCTACGACAGCCTCACCACCGAGGCCCTGCGGGAGCGGTTCGCCAGCCTCAGCGCCGAGGAGCAGGCGGCACTGCTGCGGGAGGTGGGCCAGAACGACGGCGAAGCCACCCCATAGGCTCGTGGCCACAGCCCGCCCCCAGGCCCGATGAGTGCTGCCCCCGTCGCCAGCCCCACCCCCATCCAGGCACGTTTCGCCTCCCTGGCCGCCCAGGGACGTTGCGCGTTGATGCCTTTTCTGGTGGCCGGTGACCCGTCCCTGGCGGAGACCGGCGCCAGCCTGCTGGCCCTGCAGGAGGCCGGTGCCGATCTCATCGAGCTGGGCATCCCCTACAGCGATCCCCTGGCCGATGGTCCGGTGATTCAGGCGGCCGCCGGCCGGGCACTGGCGGCGGGCACCACCCCCGGTCGGGTGCTGGAGCTGCTGACCGGCCTGCGGGGCCAGCTCACCACTCCGGTGGTGCTCTTCACCTACAGCAATCCCCTGCTCAACCGGGGCATGGAGCGCTTCTGCCTCGAGGCCGCCGCCGCCGGCGCCGCCGGCCTGGTGGTTCCCGACCTTCCCCTGGAGGAGGCCGAGAAGCTGTCAGCGATCGCCGCGGGCCATGGCCTTGACCTGGTGCTGCTGGTGGCCCCCACCACCCCACCGGATCGCATGGCCCGCATCCATGCGGCCAGCCGCGGGTTCACCTACCTGGTGAGCGTCACCGGTGTCACCGGCGTGCGCTCGGCCCTCGGAAGCCGTGTCGAGCCCCTGTTGCGGGCCCTCCGGCAGCAGGGCGGTCCGCCGGTGGCGGTGGGTTTCGGCATCTCGGGGCCCGAGCAGGCCCAGCAGGTGAAGACCTGGGGGGCCGATGGCGCCATCGTCGGCAGTGCCCTGGTGAAGGTGATGGCCGCTGCCCACGCCGCCGGCCAGGACGTGGCCGCTGCCGCAGGGGCGTTCTGCGCCGAGCTGCGCCAGGGTCTCGACCGTTCCTGAAGCGCCCTCCCCATGCGTGTCTCCCAGGCCTGCGAACGGAACAAGGAGCCGATCCGGGCGGTGCTCGAGGCCTGGCTGCCGCCGTCGGCGCGGGTGCTCGAGATCGGTTCGGGCACGGGCCAGCACGCCGTGCACTTCTGTCGCACCATTGCCGGCCTGCAGTGGCAGCCCAGTGAACGCGGCGAGGCCCTGGTGGATCTGCAGGAGTTCCTTGATTGCGAGGGCCGCCAGGGCCTCGCCCCGGGCAGCGGGCTCTCAAAGGCCATGACCCTCGATCTGCTGGAGGGCCACTGGCCCGCCGGTCCCTACGAGGCGGTCTTCACGGCCAACACCGCCCACATCGTGCCGGAGGCGGCCGTGGAGGCCCTGGTCGCAGGGGCCGCCGGCTGCCTCGGCCCCGGGGGCCTGTTGCTGCTGTATGGCCCCTTCCGATGGACCGATCGGCCGTTCGAGCCCAGCAATGCCGCCTTTGATGCCCACCTCCGGGCCCTGGACCCGGCCATGGGCCTGCGGGCCCGGGACTGGATTGCCGCGCTGGCGGCGGCCCAAGGCCTCGCCCCCCTGGCCGATGTGGCGATGCCGGCCCACAACCACACCCTGGTCTTTGGCCGTGGGACCTCCTGAGGCCTAGCCTCGCCCCAGTTCTTCCCGCCGGCGACCATGCGCTTCGTGCTCTGGGGCACCTACTGCGACAACGCCCTCGAGCGGCGGACGCCCTACCGGGACGAGCACCTGGCCGGGCTGCAGCGCCAGAAGGACGATGGGGTGCTGATCACCCTCGGCCCCACCGAGGGCAGCACCCATGTCTTCGGCATCTATGAAGCCGACAGCCGCGAGGCCGTTGAGCGGCTCGTCCATGGAGACGTCTACTGGCGTCAGGGCATCTGGACGGCGGTGGAGGTGCATCCCTGGATCCAGGCCTTCTGATCAGCCTCTGGGCCAGCCCGCCTGGGCCTGCTGCCACACCCAGCCACCCACGGCATCGGCTCCGCCGGTGCCCAGCACCTCTCCGTAACCGCCCATGCTGCCGATCCCGTCGGCGGCGATGGCGCTGATGCCGGCCGCGTCGAGGATGCCGTTGCGTTCGAGGGCGGCGAGGCGGAGGGTCTTGTTGCGGCGGATGATATTGCCGCCGTTGACGTGGCAGCCGACGCAGTGCTGCTGGAACAGGCTGGCTCCGTCAGGGACCGTGAGCACCAGCAGCAGCAGCAGGCCCACCAGGGCCAGGGACCGTCGGCCGGCCATGGATCGGGCTCCGATGCGAGGCTCAGCCTACGGTTCCGGATCCATCGGCGTGATCGACGGCACCACCACCAGGAACAGCCCCCACCAGGCCAGCACCAGCAGGCCCACCGGCAGGGTGATCCACCAGCGGTGCAAGGCCAGCCAGCTGCCGCCGCTCACCGCCAGGCCCGTGGCGACGATTGACCAGGGCTGACACCACCAGGGTTTGACGCTCCAGAAGCCCGGGGCCATCTCACACCTCCGCCTGCTGGCTGACGATGCCACTCCACTGCACCGCCCGCACCTGATCCCGGCGCCAGGAATGGAACAGCTGCGGCTCCGCCACCGTGCAGAGCGGGCAGAGGCTGATCTGGGCGGGATC
>CAMASU010000183.1 GCA_945861105.1 Synechococcus sp. UW140 | reverse complement strand
CGACATGGAGACTTCGCGGCCCATGGATCGGCTGGTGTGCGGTGATGTGGGCTTCGGCAAGACCGAGGTGGCGATCAGGGCCATCTTCAAGGCGGTCACCGCCGGCCGTCAGTGCGCCCTGCTGGCCCCCACCACGGTGCTGGCCCAGCAGCACTGGCGCACCCTGAGCGAACGGTTTGCGCCCTATCCACTCAAGGTGGCCCTGCTCAACCGCTTCCGCACCACCGCCGAACGCCGGCAGATTCTTGATGGCCTCTCGGAAGGCGCCATCGATGTGGTGGTGGGCACCCACCAGTTGCTGGGCAAGGGGACCCGCTTCCGCCAGCTGGGGCTGCTGGTGGTGGACGAAGAACAGCGCTTCGGTGTCAACCAGAAGGAGAAGATCAAGGTGCTGCGCAAGGACGTCGATGTGCTGACGCTGAGCGCCACGCCGATCCCCCGCACCCTCTACATGAGCCTGTCAGGGGTGCGGGAAATGAGCCTGATCACCACGCCGCCGCCCCTGCGGCGGCCCATCAAGACCCACCTCGCCTCCCTCGATGAGGAGGCGGTGCGCAGCGCCATCCGCCAGGAGCTGGACCGGGGTGGCCAGGTGGTCTATGTGGTGCCGCGGGTCGAGGGCATCGACGAAGTCGCGGGGCAGCTGCGCCAGATGCTGCCCGAACTGCGGCTGCTGGTGGCCCATGGCCAGATGGCCGAAGGGGAGCTCGAAAGCGCAATGGTGGCCTTCAACGCCGGCGAGGCCGACCTGATGTTGTGCACCACCATCATCGAAAGCGGTCTCGACATTCCCCGCGTCAACACGATCCTGGTGGAGGATGCCCATCGCTTCGGGTTGGCGCAGCTGTACCAGCTGCGGGGTCGGGTCGGACGCAGTGGCGTGCAGGCCCATGCCTGGCTCTTCTATCCCGGTGATGCCTCGCTGAGTGAAGCGGCCCGGCAGCGGTTGCGGGCGATTCAGGAGTTCGCCCAGCTCGGCAGCGGCTACCAGCTGGCGATGCGTGACATGGAGATCCGTGGGGTGGGCAATCTGCTGGGGGTTGAGCAGAGCGGCCAGATGGAAACCATCGGCTTCGATCTCTACATGGAGATGCTGCAGGAGGAGCTGGCCGACATCCGCGGCCAGGACATCCCGACCGTCGACGACACCCAGATCGACCTGAGTGTGACGGCCTTCATTCCTGCCGACTGGATCACCGAGGCCGACGAAAAGATGGCCGCCTACCGTGCCGCCGCCGATTGCGGCGGCCGCGACGAACTGCTGCAGCTGGCCACGGGCTGGGCCGATCGCTATGGCCCCCTGCCGGGGCCGGTGGTGAGCCTGTTGCGCGTCATGGAACTGAAACTGCTGGCCCGCCGTTGCGGTTTCGCCCGCATCCGACCCGACAAGCCCAACATCGTGCTCGAAACACCGATGGAAGAGCCCGCCTTCCGGCGATTGCGCCAGGGGCTGCCCCAGCATCTGCACGGCCGGCTGGTGTACCAGGCCGCTGCCGGCAGCAACGCCAAGGTGACGGCCCGGGGGCTGGGGGTGCTGCCGGCCGACAAGCAGCTCGAAGAGCTGATGGGTTGGCTGCAGGCCATGGACGCGCAGCAGGCGACGGCGGCCTGAGGGACGTTCAAGGGCCCAGGGCTCCCACCGGAACCACCACCACCGTCACCCACCGGCGAGCCGGTCCACCAGTTGCAACAGCTGCGGCAGGCAGATGCTGTGCAGGTCGAAGCGGTCGACGACGCTCCTGCGGGCGGCGATCCCCAGGTGCTGATGCGCCGGCGGATCGGCCAGCACACCGGCGACAGTGTCGGCGAGGGCATGGCTGTCGAAGAAATCGACCAGCAGGCCATTGATTCCGCTCTGGATCACGTCCTGCACCGGTGGGGTGGCCGAGGCCACCACGGTGGCGCCGCAGCTCATGGCCTCCAGCAGGCTCCAGCTGAGCACGAATGGATAGGTCAGGTACACATGGCAGGCGCTGACCCGGAACAGGTCATGCAGCACCGGATGGGGCACCCGACCGACGAAATGGAGCCGCGACAGATCCAGCTGGCCCTGCAGTTCCTGCAGCAGCCGCTGCTTCCAGCTGCCGCCGCCGGCCGGTGGCGGTCCATAGCTCACCCCCTCGTCCCCCACCACGATCACGTGGGCGTCAGGACGCAGGGCCAGCAGCCGCGGCAACGCGCGCATGAAGACATGGAACCCGCGATAGGGCTCGAGGGAGCGGGCCACGAAGGTCACCAGCGGATCCCCGGGCTTGAAGCGCTGTCCGGCCTTCTCCAGGGCAATGAAACTGCCGTCGCGGGGGGCGATGGCAGTGGTGTCGATGCCTTCGTGGATCACGCTCAGGCGCTGGCGGTATTCCGCAGGAACGGTGCTGGCCTGCCAGGGGGTGGGGGCGACACCCCAGTCCAGATCGTGGAGGGCCAGCAGCTGCGGCGCCCGGCGCAGCCGCAGACGGGTCTGGCTGACCCAGTCGGCCTGGGCGAACTCGGGGTCGAAATCGGTGTCACCACCGCTCAGCTGATACACGAACTCGACCTGATGCAGCACCGGCACGGTCGGTAGCAGATCCTTGACGGCCAGCAGTTCCCCCCAGCCCGGGTGCCCCACCACCACATCGGGTTGCAGTCCCCCCTCCAGCAACTTCTGCAGCAGCTTCCCCACGGCCTCGGCCCGCAGGCTCTTCGTCTGCAGATCTGCGACCCAGGGATGGCAGTCGGGAATGCCGCCGGCCGGCCGGGGGTCGTAGCGATGCAGCGCCACGCCCGGCAACGGCCGGGCGGTGGGACCGCCGATGGCATGCACCCGATCCCCCCGCTCCAGCAGGGCCCGGGCGAGGTGGGGGTACTGGCCCGGGAAATTCTGGTGAACGAAAAGCACCTGCATGGGTTCTCAGCAGCGCAACATTTCGTTAGCATCCATGGAACTGAAAACCCCGTTGATGGAGATTGTCGATCTGGCCCCAGGCCTTGGGCTCGTTCAGAGTGCCGCCGGCGGCTTCAGTGGCCTGGTCGGCATGGCGGGGGTTCTTGCCGCCGGGGCCATCGGCATGATTCTGCTGCTGCCGGGTCAGGGCGGCAACGACGACGACTCCAGCCCCGGCGGTGGGCTGATGCAGCCCATCGCCTGAAGCCTCAGTTCTCGACCAGGGCCCGGGCCTTCTGGTTCGGGTCGAACTGGACCGCCGGGGTCTGGGTCGCCAGCCGCAGCTGCTTGCTGAGGGTGGTTTCTGCCGCCTGGTACTGGGAATCACTGCGGGTTCCGAGCTGATCGAACTTGAGCGTGCGGGCCTCCTCCTCGCTCATCTTGACCGCCACATCCGGCTGGATGCCGTGCTTGTGGATGTCGCGGCCGCTGGGGGTGAGGTATTTGGCGATGGTCACCGTCATGCCTGACCCGTCCGACAGGCCACGCACCGACTGCACCAGGCCCTTGCCGAAGGTTTTCTGACCCACCAGAACGGCCCGTTTGTTGTCCTGCAGGGCGCCGGACAGGATTTCACTGGCGCTGGCCGAACCCTCGTTCACCAGCACCACCATCGGTGCCCGGGTCAGGGCCCGGCCCGTCGCCCGCTTGATGTCCTGAACGCCGTCACGGGTCTTGGTCGACACGATGACGCCGTCCTCAATCAGCTGACGGGCGATATCAACGCTGGCCACCAGCAATCCTCCGGGGTTGCTGCGCAGGTCGAGCACATACCCCTGGGCTCCCTGCTGCTCCAGGGTGCGGATCGCCTGGGCCATGTCCTTGGCCGCATTGGCGTTGAACTGCTTGAGGCGGATGTAACCGATGCGCTGTCCGTCAGGGGAGGTGTTCATGCGGCTGTCGACCGCATGCAGCTCGATCCGGTCGCGGATCAACTCCACCGACACCAGTTGCGACTTGCCCCGTCGCAGCACCAGGGACACCTTGGTGCCCACCGGGCCGCGGATCAGCTTGACCGCATCCTCGGTGTTCATCCCCTTGGTGCTTTTGCCATTGATCTGCACGATCACGTCCTTGGGTTTCACATCCGCCCGGGATGCCGGTGACCCGTCGATGGGTGACACCACCACCAGCTCCTTGCTGTCCTTGTCGAGGCTCAGCTGGATGCCCACCCCCGAGAGTTCCCCGGAGGTGTCGATCTGCATCTCCTTGAACTCCCGCGGATCCAGGAAGCGGGTGTAGGGATCATCCAGGCTGCCGAGCATCCCCCGGATCGCCTCGTACGCATCCTTGGTGCTGCCGTAGGAGCGGGCCAGCACATCGCGACGCAGCTTGCGCCAGCCATCCTCGGAATACTTGCCGGTGGTGTCGAGGTAGTCGCGGTAGACGATCTGCCACGCCTCGTCCATCACCTCCTTGGGGCTGTCGCTGAGGAGGGCGGCGGTGCTGCTGCCGATGACCAGGTCGCTGGCGAGAACCACGGCCCCTGTGAAGGCACCGGCTCCGGCGAGAGCCACCAGCACGACACGCCGAAGACTGTTACGGACCATGGATCGTCGTGAGATGCCATCAACGTAATGCGGCGCAGGCCCTGCGCAGCGGCCGGGGCCGGTCCGGCCTGTGTCACGGTGTGACCCGCGTCAGGGGT
>CAMASU010000182.1 GCA_945861105.1 Synechococcus sp. UW140 | reverse complement strand
CAGCACGAAGTCGAGGTAGCGCTCGATCGACCAGATGGGTTCCACCACATCGGCGCCATAGCTCACCAGAAAACGCAGGGCTGCCGGCAGCAGGGCCCACCAGGCGAAGGCCAGGCCGGCAAAGAACAGCAGGGCCGAGGCGGCCACGGCAGGGGCCACCAGCCGCCGCTCCCGCCGCGTCAGACCCGGCAGCACGAAGGCCAGGGTTTCGTAGAGGGCGTAGGGCAGGGCCAGCGCCAGGCCGGCGTAGCCGGCCACCTTGAGGGAGACGAGCAGAAATTCCCCCGGCGCCAGCTGCAGAAACCGCATCCCCCGGGCCGGCAGTTCCAGCAGCCGCACCAGGGGCCGCACCTCCACGAGGGCGGCGGCGGCGGCCAGCACCACCGCCGCGAGGCTGCGCAGCAACCGCCAGCGCAGTTCCTCGAGGTGTTCGACGAAGGTCATCTCGACCTCGCCCGGGAACTCGGTGTCGGGGAGAGGTGGGGCGGTCATGGGGCCAGGGTAGGGAGCAGGGCGCGGGCCCGATCGGGTTCCCCCCACAGCACCCGGCCGCCGCCGTGGCGCACCAGCCCCGCCGGGGCGCCGGGAATCCGTTGCAGCTGCTCCACCGGCACCATCACCACCGGCACGTGGGCGCTGCCGCGGCTGCGGCTGAAGTGGGCGGCGAGATCGGCCGCCGCCGCCAGGTCGGCTTCCTCCGGGGTGCCCTCGGAGCCCTTGAGCACCACGTGGCTGCCGGGCTGCTCCTGGGCGTGGAACCAGAGGTCGCCCCGGCGGGCCTGGCGGAAGCTGATCCAGTCGTTCTGGCGGTGGTTGCGGCCCACCAGCAGCCGCAGGCCCCCCGGACTGCTCAGTTCCAGGGGACGGGGTTCGCCGCTGGTCCTGCGTTCTCGGCGACCGCTGCCGTCGGGGTCCTGGAAGGGTCGCAGGTCCTCCTCAAGGGCCGCGAGCACCTCGGGGTCCGACGGATCGGCCAGCTGCTGCTGCAGCTGGCTGGTCTCGAGCAGCTGCAGGCGCTGGCGATGGTGTTCGAGCCGTTCCCCCACCGCTGCCACCGACCGGCGCCAGCGCCGGGCCCGCTGATACAGCTTCTGGGCCTGGGCCACCAGGGTCAGGCGGGGGTCAAGCTCCACCGTCAGCGGCGGCCCGCCGGCGGGGTCATCCAGCTCCAGCCGCCGGTGCCCGAGGCTGCCCACATCCTCCCGGCACAGCAGCAGATCGGCCTGGCGCTGCAGCAGCGCCTCGTCATCGGCGCGCTGCAGCAGCTGTTGTTGCCGCTCCATTTCCTGGCGTTCGCGCTGCATCAGCCGCTCCAGGCTCTGGCTGAAGCGGTGCCAGCGCTGGCGCAGCTCCCGCCCCTGCCGGTGCCCCTCGTAATAGTCCGCCAGGGCCAGGTTGAGGGCGAGCGGCCCGCCGGTGCCGACCGGCTCCGACGGCAGCCGCCAGCAGCGATAGCCAGCCCCCCAGGGCACCAGGGCGCCATCGGGGGCCTCGTGGCAGGCCAGCCAGGCCCTCCAGACCCCGTGCAACCGCTGCCAGTCGTCCGATCCGAGGTCGGTGACGGCGGGGTCCTGCTCCAGGCCTGCCAGGGTCAGCAGCTGGTCCCGCAGGCTGGGGCTCAGCCCTCGATAGCTCTGCAGCAGTGCCCGGCCGACGGGTTCGGACCGCAGGCTCAACCGCCGGCGCCAGTCCTCCAGGGGCTCGCGGAGGTCGGGCAACGCGCCGGCCAGGGGGGGCGGCGGGCTGTAGGGATCGCCGGTGCCGATCGGCCGCCAGCGGGACTGGTGATCCCGCACCTGGCGGGCGGCGGCGATCACGAGCTGCTGCTCATCCAGCAGGAAGACGTTGCTGTGGCGACCCATCAGTTCGATCAGCAGCTGCCGCTGCAGGGGCTCCCCGGGTCGAGGGGCGAAGCCGAGCCGCAGCACCCGCTCCCAGGGGGGCTGGTCGAGGCTCACCAGGGCCAGGCCGCCGAGGCCGTGCTGCAGCTGCTGGGCCAGGGTGCTGCCCTCCCCCTGGCGGGGCGGCGGCGGAATGGCGTGGCAGCGGGCATCGTCGGCCTGCCAGCTGACCTCAAGCCAGAGGCGGCTGCCGGCGGTCCTGAAGCCCAGCTGCAGGGCCTGGGGCCTGGGTTGCTGGGCCTTTTCGAAGCGGGCAGGCAGCAGCTGGGGGGCCAGTTCCGCCACGACGGCCCGCAGGGTGGTGGTGTCCTGGGATTGCATGGGCCCCATGGTGCCGGGCCTTAGCGTCGCCCCAACCGAGCCGGGCTGCCATGGCCGCGACCCCCACCCCCCGTCCCCTGACCGTGCTGACGGGACCGAGTGGTGTCGGCAAGGGAACCCTGGTGCAGCTGTTGCGCCAGCGTCACCCCCAGCTCTGGCTGTCGGTGTCGGCCACCACCCGGCCACCGCGCCCGGGGGAGCAGGAGGGGGTGCACTACTTCTTCCACAGCCCTGAGACCTTCGAGGCCCTTGTCGAGGGGGGTGGTCTGCTCGAGTGGGCCCGCTTCGCCGGCAACGGCTACGGCACCCCCCGGGCGGCGGTGGAGGAGCGCCTGGCCCGGGGCATCCCCGTGCTGCTGGAGATCGAACTGGAGGGCGCCCGCCAGGTGCGGCGCCACTGCCCGGAGGCCTTTCAGGTGTTCGTGCGACCCCCGTCGCTGGCGGAACTGGAGCGTCGCATCCGCGGTCGCGGCACCGACAGCGAAGAGGCGATCGTGCGGCGGCTGGCCCGGGCCGAAGAGGAACTGCAGGCCGAACCTGAATTCGATGCGGTGGTGGTCAACCACGAGCTGCCGCAGGCGGTGGCCGAGCTCGAACGGCTGATGGGTCTGGAGGTCACTCCGGTGGATGAAACCGCTTGAATAACGGGTCGCTTCGCTCGCAATTAAAAACCCCTGAAGAGCAACTTTTCAGGGGAGAGAGGGTTAGATTCTGAAGACAACTTTGCGAGTCTACTGAAATACTCTTTTGAGTCCGATCATTAAAAGAATTGATCTGACTGGTCTCAATCGATCACTCTCTGATGGTCAGAGGGGATGGAACAGCAGATCGGGGAAGAAACGGTTGAATTCGATCATGATCCCGGCGGTGATGGTGAACCAGATGGCCGCAAACACCGGCGCGGTGGTGAGAAATTTCTTCATGGCAGAGGTAATGAAAGTGGGGATGGGTTGCGCTGCCTTCAGCGGGGGGAGACGGTGACGTGGGCGTCGCTGGCGGTCAGTTTCTTGCCGTTCAGCTCGGCGAAGGCGGCCAGGGGCCAGGTGGCTGCCCCGAGGGTGGCCTTGAAGGCGACCGGCAGGTCAATCTGAATTTCCTTCATGTTGGCGTCCTTGCCGCGGATCGCCTGCAGGTAGCTGCGGCCGGCCCAGCCGATGGTTCCAGCGATGTACAGGAACATGATGCCGGGGATGGTGAAGTCGCCGGCGTGGCTCCAGCGGCCGTCCACGATCAGGTGGGGCAGGCCATCGGCACCGCAGAGGGCCTGGCCGTAACGCTCGAACCGAGCCTTGGCCTGCTCGGTCTTGGCGGTGGCGGCCCGCTGCTGGAAGCGCGCACTCTCGCTGCACGGGGTCAGGCCGGCCACATCGGCGTGGGCCATCGGCGCAAAGCCGAAGAGGAGAAAGCCGGAGAGAAGAACGGCGAAGAGTCGTCGCATGATGGGCAGGGCCGGACCGCGGTCGCTGTGCGGACAGTAGAGGCAGCCCAGAGGTGTCATGACCACGGTTCTCGCCCTCGAAACAAGTTGTGACGAGACCGCCGCCGCCGTCGTCCGCGACGGGCGGGTGCTGAGCAGTGAAGTGGCCTCACAGGTGCAGGACCACGCCCGCTGGGGCGGGGTGGTGCCTGAACTGGCCTCCCGGCGCCACGTCGAACTGCTGCCGGTCATGGTCGAAGGGGCCCTGCGGGGGGCGGGGGTCGGTCTTGCCGATCTCGACGCCGTGGCGGCCACCGTCACCCCCGGCCTGCTGGGGGCACTGCTGGTGGGGTCGATCAGCGGCCGCACCCTCGCCCAGCTGGCGGGGGTGCCGTTCGTGGGGGTGCATCACCTGGAAGGTCACCTGTGCGCAGCCCTGGGGGGGGAGGCCGCCGCCGGCCCGCTGCTGGTGCTGCTGGTGTCGGGCGGCCACACCGAGCTGATCGCGCTCACACCGCCGGATCGTTACGAGCGTCTGGCCGGCACCCATGACGATGCCGCCGGCGAGGCCTTCGACAAGGTGGCCCGGCTGCTGGGCCTGGGGTACCCCGGCGGGCCGGCGGTCGAGGTCGCCGCCCGCGGGGGCGATGGCGACCGCTTCCGCTTTCCCGAGGGCCGCATCCGCCTGGCGGGGGGAGGGTTCGATCCCTGGGCCTTCAGCTTCAGCGGCCTCAAGACCGCCGTGCTGCGTGAGGTGCAGCGCCTGGAGGCCACAGGTGAGCCACTGCCGGTGGCAGACCTGGCGGCGTCGTTTCAGCAGGCGGTCTGCCGGGTGCTGGTGGGCCGCAGCGTGCGCTGCGCCGTGGACCGCGGTCTGGCCGGCCTGGTGGTGGTGGGGGGGGTGTCGGCGAATGCCTGTCTGCGGGCCGGGCTGCAGCAGGCCTGCAGCGCCGCCGGTCTGGAGCTGCGGCTGGCGCCGCCGGCCCTCTGCACCGACAACGCGGCCATGATCGGCCTGGCGGCCTGCCGTCGCCTGCAGGCCGGCCAGCAGTCGTCCCTCGACC
>CAMASU010000181.1 GCA_945861105.1 Synechococcus sp. UW140 | reverse complement strand
CATTCTGCCCAATGAAGCGGTGACACCTGGCGCACCGATGCCGAGGAGCCCATGCAGTCCAGTCTTGTCCTGCAGAACCTGCTGTCACCGGCGATTCTGTTCTTCTTCCTCGGGGTCCTGGCGGTCGTCGTCGGCTCCGACCTCGAGATCCCGGCCCCCCTGCCGAAGCTGTTCTCGCTCTACCTGCTGCTGTCGATCGGCTTCCGGGGCGGGGTGGAACTGGCCCACAGCAGCCTCAACCCAACGGTGCTGATCACCATCGGTGCCGCCATCACCATGGCGGTTCTGGTGCCATTGATCTGTTTCTGGGTGTTGCGCTGGCGATTCAATGTGTTCGACAGTGCTGCCATCGCCGCCGCCTATGGATCCATCAGTGCTGTCACCTTCATCACGGCTGAGAGTTTTCTGAAGGTGCTCAAGATTCGCTCCGATGGTTTCATGGTGGCGGCCCTGGCCTTGATGGAATCACCGGCCATCATTGTTGGTCTGCTGCTGGTGCGGCTGATGGCGTCGGGAAAGGGGGCAAGCAAACAGCAGGCGGGCTGGGGGGCGGTGCTGCATGAGGCCTTTCTCAACAGCTCGGTGTTCCTGCTGGTGGGGAGCCTGCTGATCGGCATTCTCGTGGCTGATTTCAGCCCGGTCGGTGTCGAGAAGATGGAGCCATTCACCGGCAAGCTCTTCTACGGGGCGCTCTGCTTCTTTCTGCTCGACATGGGCATCGTCGCCGCCCAGCGCCTGGGTGACCTGCGCAAGGCCGGCACATTCCTGGTGGTCTTTGCCGTGCTGATGCCCCTCTTCAACGCCAGCCTGGGGCTGGCGGCAGCCCAGCTGCTGCACCTGAGCCAGGGCAATGCCCTGCTGTTCATGGTGCTCAGTGCCAGCGCCTCCTACATCGCCGTGCCGGCGGCCATGCGGATGACAGTTCCCGAGGCCAATCCGAGTCTTTACATCTCCAGCTCCCTGGGCATCACCTTCCCCTTCAACATCATCTTCGGCATTCCTCTGTACATGGCGCTGGTGCAGCGATTCATCCCGCCCCAGGCCGTGCTTTGAGCCGCCCCGTTCTTGACCGACCGCGTTCCCTCTTCTGCCGCCACCATGAAACGACTGGATCTGATTCTCAGCGAACGGGAGCTCGACAAGCTTCTCGAGGCCCTCGATGCCGCCGGGGCCCCCGGCTACTCGGTGATGCGGCATGTGACCGGCCGGGGCCGCAGCGGCTCGACGGTGTCCGAGGGCATGGAGTTCAGCGGCCTCGGGGCCAACGCCCACGTGATCGTCTTCTGCGAGGACGCCCTGCTGCCGGCCCTGCGCAGCGCTGTGCAACCGCTGCTGGAGTACTTCGGCGGGGTGGCCTACACCTCGGAAGCCGCTCCGCTTCTGTAACGAATTGCCAAGCCCTGATGAGCCGTGCTTATGAGTGCCCGTCTGGACGCTGATTGGTCGGGGTTCTCAGACGTCTTGACGGATGCGCCGGCAGAGGAGCAGTGTTAGCCGCGAACTTCGCCCCCCAACGAGGAACGGCAATGGCAAGCGAAACCATGGGCATTGCCCTCGGCATGATCGAGACCCGCGGTCTGGTCCCCGCCATCGAAGCGGCTGACGCCATGACCAAGGCCGCCGAGGTCCGTCTGATCGGCCGAGAGTTCGTGGGCGGCGGCTACGTCACCGTCCTCGTCCGTGGCGAAACCGGTGCCGTCAACGCTGCGGTCCGTGCCGGCGCCGATGCCTGCGAGCGCGTGGGCGACGGTCTGGTGGCCGCCCACATCATCGCCCGCCCCCACCGTGAGGTCGAGCCCGCCCTCAACGGCAGCAGCAGCTTCGTCGGGTCCAAGGACTGAGCCGTCGGCGCCTCCCCTGAAGGGACGCTGAACGACACGCCTCACCCGCATCCACCGCAGATTTCCCCATGAGCAAGAAGTACGACGCAGGGGTCAAGGAGTACAGGGACACCTACTGGACTCCTGATTACGTCCCCCTGGACAGCGACCTGCTGGCCTGTTTCAAGTGCACCGGCCAGGAAGGCGTTCCCCGTGAAGAGGTGGCCGCCGCCGTGGCCGCCGAATCTTCGACCGGCACCTGGTCCACCGTGTGGTCCGAGCTCCTCACCGACCTCGACTTCTACAAGGGCCGTTGCTACCGCATCGAAGAGGTGCCCGGCGACAAGGAGGCGTTCTATGCCTTCATCGCCTATCCCCTCGATCTGTTCGAAGAGGGATCGATCACCAACGTGCTGACCTCCCTGGTCGGCAACGTGTTCGGCTTCAAGGCCCTGCGCCACCTGCGCCTCGAGGACATCCGTTTCCCCCTGGCCTTCATCAAGACCTGCATGGGTCCGCCGAACGGCATCCAGGTCGAGCGCGACCGGATGAACAAGTACGGCCGTCCCCTGCTGGGCTGCACCATCAAGCCGAAGCTCGGCCTGAGCGGCAAGAACTACGGCCGTGTGGTGTACGAATGCCTCCGCGGCGGTCTCGACTTCACCAAGGACGACGAGAACATCAACTCCCAGCCCGTCCAGCGCTGGCAGAACCGTTTCGAGTTCGTGGCCGAAGCTGTGAAGCTGTCCGAACAGGAAACCGGCGAGAAGAAGGGTCACTACCTCAACTGCACGGCAGCGACCCCCGAGGAGATGTATGAGCGCGCCGAGTTCGCTAAGGAACTGGGCCAGCCCATCATCATGCACGACTACATCACCGGTGGCTTCACCGCCAACACCGGTCTTGCCAAGTGGTGCCGCAAGAACGGGATGCTGCTTCACATTCACCGCGCCATGCACGCGGTGATTGACCGCCATCCCAAGCACGGCATCCACTTCCGTGTGCTCGCCAAGTGCCTCCGCCTTTCCGGTGGTGACCAGCTGCACACCGGCACCGTCGTCGGCAAGCTGGAGGGCGACCGCCAGTCGACCCTCGGCTACATCGACCAGCTGCGTGAATCGTTCGTTCCCGAAGATCGCAGCCGCGGCAACTTCTTCGATCAGGACTGGGGCTCGATGGGCGGCGTCTTCGCCGTGGCCTCCGGTGGTATCCACGTGTGGCACATGCCCGCCCTGGTCAGCATCTTCGGTGACGATTCGGTGCTGCAGTTCGGTGGTGGTACCCACGGTCACCCCTGGGGTTCGGCCGCTGGTGCCGCTGCCAACCGCGTGGCCCTCGAGGCCTGCGTCAAGGCCCGCAATGCCGGCCGCGAAATCGAGAAGGAAGGCCGCGACATCCTCACGGAAGCCGCGAAGCACAGCCCCGAGCTGGCCATTGCCCTCGAAACTTGGAAGGAGATCAAGTTCGAGTTCGACACCGTCGACAAGCTCGACGTCAAGTGAACGTCTTCAGGTGAATGAAGGGAGTGGCTCTCGCCGCTCCTGATCACCTGGCGCAACACCACCTTCACCCCAAGGATCAGCATGCCCTTCAAGAGCACCGTGGGTGACTACCAAACAGTCGCCACCCTGGAGACATTCGGCTTCTTGCCGCCGATGACCCAGGACGAGATCTATGACCAGATCGCGTACATCATTGCCCAGGGCTGGAGCCCTGTGATCGAGCACACTCACCCCAGCCGTTCCATGGCGACCTACTGGTCGTACTGGAAGCTCCCCTTCTTCGGGGAGAAGGACCTCTCGGCGATCGTGAGCGAGCTCGAGTCCTGCCACCGCGCCTATCCCGACCACCACGTCCGGCTTGTGGGCTACGACGCCTACACCCAGAGCCAGGGCTCCTGCTTCGTGGTCTTCGAAGCACGCTGAATCGGTTCCACCGGTCCCTGCTCCCGCGGGGACCTTTTTTTCACCAGCTTTTCATTCACGGGGCGGAAATGGCCAAGCAATCCAGTCGCGACGCAGCCCTGGCACGCCGGATGGCGCTGGCCTCGGGGGGGAAGACCGCCGAGAACCGCCATTCCACGGCGTCCGTTCGAGTGCGCAGCGCCGCCGACGCCCGTCCCACCCGCACCCAGGGGACCGCGGCCAGCACCGTGGCTGAGGTGCGCAGCCAGCTGACCACCAAGGCTCCGGTGCAGCTGGAGCGCGCCAGCGCGGCTTCAGCCCCCCTGGCCGCCTCTCCGACCCGTCGCAGCCAGCCTGTGCGGATGGCAAACCCCAGCCGCGACCTCGTGCTGAGCCGCCGCGAAGCCCTCAGCCGTCGCGGCAAGCGGGCCGACACCAGCCGTGACCGCACCCGGGTGGATGTGGCCCGCGAGGAAGCCAGCAAGCCCGCCGCCACCGCTGCCACAGAAACCCGCGAGCACACCTGCAAGTGCCAGGAGGGCAAGGCCCGCGAGGCTGCCCCCCAGCTCAGCCAGCGCCACCAGCTCAGCCAGCCCGGCTCCGGCAGCCAGCGCAATGGCCGCAGTGCGACCGCCAAGCGCACGGCCCAGCACAACCCCAGCCGTGCCCTGGTGCTCGCCCGCCGCGAAGCCCTGAGCCAGCGGGGCAAGCTGGCCAACACGCCCCGCAGCACCGGCACCGCCGCCGTCGTCCGCCAGGCCAATCCGGATCTGAACAGCCGCGAACTCGCCCTCAAGATCCGCGAACTGCGCAGCCGCAGCGGCGCCGCCGCCGCCACCGGCATCAGCAGCGGCCCCGCCCGTCCCTCGGGTCCCCGGCGTCGGGCACCGGAGGCCGGCACCCCCGCCCCCGCCCAGGACGCCCCCTGGAAAGTGGGTGCCAGCACCACCAGCCGCGGGCAGGTGGTGACGGGCACCATGGCCAACCGGT
>CAMASU010000180.1 GCA_945861105.1 Synechococcus sp. UW140 | reverse complement strand
CCAGCCGTCCGCGGGGGGTTCCAAGGGGGTCGGGGGCGAGGTGGTCAGAGGGTGACGGCGTGGGCTTCCTGGATGCCCTGGATCCCATGAATGTGGCCCAGCAGCCCCGGCGGGATGGGGTCATCCAGGCTCAGCACCATCACCGCATCGCCCCGCACGATGCGGCGACCCACCTGCATCGAGGCAATGTTGACGTTGTGCTCGCCCAGCAGCGACCCCAGCTGGCCGATGATCCCCGGCATGTCGCGGTGGCGGGTGAACAGCATGTGCCGGCTTGGTGGCACATTCACCGGGAACTCGTCGAGGTTGGTGATCCGCAGGTCGCCGTCGGCAAAGACCGCACCGGTCACGGCATGGCTGCCCTGGGAGTTGCGGCAGGCCAGCCGCAGGGAACCACCGGCGAAGTCGCGGCTGGCCTCGTCCTTGATCTCGAGCACATGCACTCCCCGCTCCCGGGCCTCGAGGGAGGCATTGACGTAGTTGATCCGGTCACCGAGGGCGTCGCTCAGCAGACCCTTGAGGGCCGCCACCACCAGGGGCTGGCTGGGCTGGGCGGCGAAGTCGCCCTGGAGCCGCACCTCCAGTTCCTGCAGCGAACCGCCGGAGAGCTGACTGAGGAGATGTCCAAGGGTCTCAGCCAGCTGCAGGTGGGGCTTGAGCCGTTCCATCACCTCTGGGGTGAGGCCGGGGATGTTGACGGCGCTGCGGGCCGGCAGGCCGAGCAGCACGTCGCGGATCTGTTCAGCCACGTCGATGGCCACGTTGACCTGCGCCTCTTCGGTCGAGGCCCCCAGGTGGGGGGTGAGGATCAGGTTGGGCACGCCGCCCCGCAGGGGTGAGTCGGCCGCGAGCGGTTCCTGGGCATAGACGTCCAGGGCGGCACCGGCAATGAGCCCTTCCCGCAGCACCGCCGCCAGGTCGGCCTCGTCAATGATGCCGCCGCGGGCACAGTTCACGAGCCGGGCCGTGGGTTTCATGGTCTCGAGCAGCTGTCGGTTGACCAGGTTCTCGGTTTCGGGGGTGCGCGGCAGGTGCAGGGTCACGTAGTCGGCCTCGCGGAACAGCGGTTCCAGGGGGCTGAGCCGCACCCGCAGCTGCTGGGCCCGCTCGGCCGAGATGAACGGGTCGTAGGCGATCACCTCCATGCCCATGGCCTGGGCCACCCGGGCGACGTGGGAGCCGATCTTGCCGAGGCCCACCACAGCGAGCGTCTTCTTGTAGAGCTCGTTGCCCACGTAGGTCTTGCGGTCCCAGCCTCCGGCGGCGGTGCTGGCGTGGGCCGCCGGCACATGGCGCGACAGCGACAGCATCAGGGCCAGGGCGTGCTCGGCGGCGGCGATCGTGTTGCCTTCGGGGGAGTTGACCACCAGCACCCCATGGCGGGTGGCGGCGGCCACATCGACGTTGTCGACCCCGACGCCGGCCCGGCCGATGATCCGCAGGCGTGGGGCCGCTTCGATCACGGCGGCGGTCACCTGGGTGCCGGAACGGATCATCAGGGCGTCGTAGTCGCCGATGATGCTGACCAGCTGATCAGCTGGAAGGCCCGTGCGGACATCAACCTGGGCCACCTGCGAGAGGATGTCGACCCCCACCTGGTCAATGGGATCGGACACCAGAACTTTGGTCATCGGCCGCGGGTCGTGCGGCGATTCAGTGTAGGGACCGCTTCGGACACGCTCAGGAGGCAGAGACGACCATGGGACTGTGTGTTGCGGTGGTGCTCGACGATCGGGGCCGCCTTGATCAGCTGCAGCAGGAGCTGGCCGGCCTGACGCCGCCGCTGCGCCTCACCGCCGTCGGCGAGGGGGCAATGCCGCCCCTGGAGGTCATGGATCTCAATCCAGCCCTGCAGCGCCGCCGCCGCCAGCGGGGCATGGCCCGGTGGCTGCTGCCCTTCGGCTTCGCCGCCGGTGCCATGTTCACCTTCATCACCGATCTCCAGACCTTCAGCTTTGCCGGGCCCCTGGGGGAACCGCTGCTGGGGGGGCTGCTGGGAATGGGGTCGGGCTGGATGGGCAGCTTCGCTGCGGCGGCCAGCGTCACCGGTGACGGCGACGACCGCATCCGCAGTGTCCGCAACCGGCTGGACGAAGGGGCCATGGTGCTGCTGGTGGAGGCGGCCACCGGAGACACCATCCCCTGGAGCCGGCTGCAGGCGGCTCGCCCCCGGGCCGTGGTGCGGCTGCGGGAGGACTGAAGGTGCTGTCGCCCCGGGCCCTGCAGGAACTGGCCGACCGCTGCCTGCGCAGCCGCCAGCCCCTCTGGACGGGCTTTCTGCCCCCGCCGGTGTGGGAGGACGCCCTGGGTCGGCTGGAGGGACTGGAGGAACTGGAGCTGCACGCCGAAGGCGGACATCCCCGGGCGGAACGGCGGCGGCTGGGGTTCAGCCTGCGCCAGGCTGCCGACGACGCCTCCGGCACCGCTGGGCCGTCACCGCCGCTGGCCCTGCTGGACCTGACGGGAGATTTTCTCTTCGACCCGGCCCGGGCCAGCACCGTCACCGCCGCGCTTCAGCAGCTGGGGGCGACGGCGGAAGACCTGGGGGATGTGCTGCTGCGGGGGGACCGTGGCGGCCTGCTGATCGTGACCCCCGAGCTGCAGCGCCGCCTCGACGGCCAGCCCGTGCCGGTGGGGAGCGTGGACGCCCGCCTGGCCGCTGCCCCCTGGGAGCGGTTGACTCCCCAGCCCCTGCAGGAGCGCACGATCAGCACCGTCGAAGCCTCCCTGCGGCTGGATGCCGTGGCCTCGGCGGGCTTCGGCCTCTCCCGCAGCCGCCTGGCGGACCTGATCCGCCAGGGCCGCGTGCGCATCGACTGGCAGACGGTCACCAGCCCCAGCCGGGAGCTGCGGCTGGGCCAGCGGGTGCAACTCGAAGGCCGGGGGGAGCTGGAGCTGATCGCCGCCGAACTGACCCGACGCGACCGCTGGCGACTGCAGCTGCGCCGCCGCAGCTGATGCCACCGGCCTCCCTCTGGACCCCGGTCCGGAGCAGGGTGCTAGGGTCTCTATCTTGCGATCACCGGTCCACCTGGCTGGTGCCGCGCCCAAGCCTCTCCAGCTGGAGCAGGTCTTCTCAGGGGCGATTAGCTCAGAGGTAGAGCACTACCTTGACACGGTAGGAGTCACTGGTTCGATTCCAGTATCGCCCACTCGCTTTTTGTGTCTCCATGCGACAGCCGGTCGTGGTGTTCGGTCTTGGTCGCTCAGGACAGGGTGCAGCACGGCTGCTCCTCGCCCGTGGAGACCAGGTCAGGCTGCTCGACAGTGCCACGGGACCTGAGCTGCAACGCCGGGCCGACCAGCTGGCCGCCGAAGGGATCGGCGTCGAACTGGGGCGCCCCCTGGAGCTGGCCTCGTTCGAATGCGACGGGACCCTGCCCCAGCGGGTGGTGGTGAGTCCTGGCATTCCCTTCGACCATCCGACCCTTCAACAGCTGCGCGACCGGGGGGTGGCCGTGGCCGGTGAGATGGACCTGGCCTGGGAGGCGCTGCAGCCGTCCCGCTGGATCGGGATCACCGGCACCAACGGCAAGACCACCGTCACCTCACTGGTGGGCCATCTGCTGCAGCAGGCCGGCCTCGATGCACCCACCTGCGGCAACATCGGCACCTCGGCGGCTGAACTGGCGCTGGCCTGCCTGGAGGGGCGCCGGCCCGACTGGCTGGTGGCCGAGCTGAGCAGCTTCCAGATCGAAGCGGCCCCGTCGGTGGCTCCGGCCATCGGGGTCTGGACGACCCTCACGCCTGACCACCTCGACCGCCACGGCACCGTGGAGCGCTACCGGGCGATCAAGGCCTCACTGCTGCGCCAGTGTGATCGGCGGGTGCTCAACGGTGACGATCCGGACCTGCGGAGCCATGCCGCCGACTGGAGTGGGGCCGACTGGGTTGTCAACGGACCCCGCCGGAATTTCGGCTCCACACCGGCCTGCCTCTGGGTCGAAGACGGCTGGGTGATGGCCGAGGAGGGTCGGCTGCTGCCCCTGGCGGCCCTGGCGATGCCGGGGGACCACAACCGCCAGAACCTGCTGCTGGCCGCCGCCGTGGGCCGCCGCGCTGGCCTCGACGGACCCACCATGGAGGCGGCCTTCCGCTCGTTCCCTGGGGTGCCCCACCGGTTGGAACGCATCCGCGAACACGGCGGCATCACGTATTACAACGACAGCAAGGCCACCAACTACGACGCGGCGCTGGTGGCGCTGCAGGCCCTCGAGGGTCCCCTGGTGGTGCTGGCCGGGGGCCGCGCCAAGCGTGGTGAACCCGCCAGCTGGCTGGCGGCCCTGGCCGACAAGGCGACGGCCGTGGTGCTGTTCGGCGAAGCGATGCCCACATTCGCCGAGCTGCTGGGGGCCAACGCCTACCCGGGCCGCATCGAGCAGCGCACACACCTCGACGAAGCCTTGCCCCTGGCGGCCCGGCTGGCGGCCGAGGGCGGTGCCACCGCGGTGCTGCTGTCCCCGGCCTGTGCAAGCTTTGACCAATATCGCGATTTCGAGCAGCGCGGCGATCATTTCCGTGATCTGGTGCTGGCCCTGGCGTGAGGTGGGCCGCCCTGGTGCTGGCCTTTGCCCTGCTGCCGCCAGCCTGCCGGGCGCAGGAGCCAGGCCTTGAGCCGGTTGTGCTGGCCGGCGCCGCCCAGGCCGGTCGTCGGATCGACTGCCGGGGGGGCTGGCTGGAGGGGGGTCGCCCGATCGAGCTGCGCATCCAGTCGCTG
>CAMASU010000179.1 GCA_945861105.1 Synechococcus sp. UW140 | reverse complement strand
CCAGGATGTCTCTGCGCTGCGCAGCCTCGCCAAAGCCGATGGCGACGCCGACTGAGACGTTGTGAATCCGGGTCCCAAGTGCTACTGATGGGATAGCCCTTCCATCGCCATGGCCGAGATCACGATTCAGCTCAGCGACAAGGCCCTGTCGCTCATTGCCCAGCTGCAGAAGGAGATCTTCAATCGGCGACGCAAGAAGGTGACGCCGGCAGGTGTCGTCGAAACACTCGTCGAGAGTGGCGCCAAGTCGCAGTCGGATAAGCGCTTCGCCACCTCCTGGAAGAACCTCGTGTCCGACATCGAGAAAGCCGCACGCCTGGCCGATGCCCATGGAGCCAAGCCCACCAGCCTCAGTGACGAGGAGTGGGCTCTGGTGCTGAACCACCGCAGCCGACCGAAGCGTGCGGCCAAAACGGTGGCGCCGGTGAAGAGCCGTCGGCCTGCCCGGCGGACAGTGGCCAAGACCGCGGCAAGCGTGGAGGGCGGGGCCACTCCGGTGGGCGGCTGAGCCCGTGGGGCAGGGTCAGCCGCACTGCCCGCGATGACGCAGGCAGTGGTCTGCCAGCACCAGGGCCACCATGGCTTCGACCATCGGCACGGCCCTGGGCAGCACGCAGGGATCATGGCGACCCCGTCCCCGCAGGGTTGTCGCATCCCCTGCGGCCGTCACCGTCTGCTGTTCGCGGGCGATGGTGGCCGTGGGTTTAAACCCCACCCGCAGCACGATCGGTTCGCCGTTGCTGATGCCCCCCTGAACGCCGCCTGACCGGTTGGTTGCTGTGTGCAGCCGCCCTTCGGGACCCGGAACGAAGGCGTCGTTGTGTTCGCTGCCCAACAGCAGCGTGCCGGCAAAACCTGAGCCGATCTCGAAGCCTTTGGTGGCGGGCAGAGACATCACCGCCTTCGCCAGGTCTGCCTCCAGCTTGTCGAACACCGGCATCCCCAGGGCCACCGGTGGGTTGCGCACGACGCACTCGATCAATCCACCACAGGAGTCGCCGGCGGCACCGATCGCCTGAATCCGCTCGACCATCCTGGCGGCAAGGTCTGGATCAGGGCAGCGCACGATCGAGCTCTCCACCTGTTCGCGGGTGGGCACCGCTGGATCCATCGCCAGGCTGAGGTCGTGGATGCGGCAGACCCAGGCCAGAATCTCGGTACCGTGCTGCTGCAGCAGCAGCTGGCGGGCGACGGCGCCGCCGGCCACGCGGCCGATGGTTTCGCGGGCCGAAGCACGACCGCCGCCACTGCTTGCCTGGATCCCGTATTTGAGGGCGTAGGTGCCGTCGGCGTGGGAGGGACGAAACACCTGCTGCATGGTGCTGTAATCGCCCGGGCGCTGGTCGCGGTTGCGCACCAGCATCGCGATCGGCGTGCCCAGGGTGAGTCCATCCTGCAGTCCGCTCAACACCTCCACCCGGTCCTCTTCCTGGCGGGGAGTGGTGATTGAGCTCTGTCCCGGACGCCGTCGGTCCAGTTCGGCCTGTACGGCGGCCAGGTCGAGGGGCAGCCGCGGCGGGCAGCCATCCACCACCACGCCGACACCGCCGCCGTGGGATTCGCCGAAGGTGGTGATGCGGAATGCCTGGCCGAAACTGCTGCCCAAACCGGTGTGATCCCCGTCCTGGCCTTGATCCTAGGGCCGCCTGCCTTGGGGCCATGAACGGGACTTCACCGCCGCTTCAGGATGGGCTAAGCTCTCTTAAGGCGGATGAAAGAACGGATCATCGCCTCTCTTGCTCCCTGCTCACGATCTGGCCATGGCCTCGCTGACTCCCGCTAACCGCTACTACGGAGCCCGCGGGGCCACCTATGACCAGTTCAGCGCTGAGCTGAAGATTGATGCCAGCGCTTTCCAGGTCCTGCTCAAGCTCGTCAACCCAGGTCGCTACGGAAGCCTGTTCCTGAACGACGTCAAAGGGAATCCTTACGAAATTTCCGGCCTTCGCAGCTCCACCTCCTACGGCAACAACCTCGCCAACGCCGGGACCGACCGCGTCTACGGCACCGCCGATGACGTCGGTCCCGGCACCGCCGGTTATGTGACCAATGTCCAGGGCACCGGCGCCGAGTTCTGGGCCAATGCCGAGTCCCCATTCCTGCGGCTCACCCGTCCCCAGTGGGGCAACGATGCCCGCGGCGTGGAGGACCTCGGCCGACCCCGCGGCTACGAAGGCCCGATCGCCGTGGACCAGACCCTGCGCCTGGTGGAACCGGTGACCCAGCGGCTGGCCAATGCACGGCTGGTGAGCAATGCCCTCGGCGCCCAGGACGGCCCCATGCCCAACCCCCAGGGCTGGAACGAATACGACATGAGCTTCGGCCAGTACTTTGACCATGGCCTCGATTTCCTGGCCCGCAGCGGTCTGAAGCAGTCGATCGCCGCAGCGACCGCCCCCGGTGATCGGCTGCACGCGATCTCGGGTGGGGCCGTCGGGGTGGTGGGTGACCGTGGCGGCCAGGTGCTGCGGGATCCCGTCACCCGCACCCTGGTGCCCGTCGCCAACTTCTCGGCCGGCCCCAACGGTGCACCGGCCGGCCTGTTCGCTTACACCGTCAGCCCCACCGGCCAGCTCACCCCCACCCGCAGCGCGGCCCAGATCCTCGGGCGATCTCCCCAGGAGCTTGACCTCCTCAATGTCAACAAGACCGAGGGGCTCATTCAGAACAATCAGCTCTACGGCTCCACCGACGCCACCGCCTACGTGCTGCGGGAGAGCGCCCGCTTCAATGCGGCCGGCCAGTACACCAGCAACGACGGCACGGTGTATCGCATCGGTGCGACGGTGAATGGGTTCCGGGTCACCGGCACCCGCAACGGCCTGGTGCGACTCGTGGATCCCCTGGCCCCGGGGGGATTCCGACTGGTCAAGACGGCCGACATGCTGACGTCGGCCGTGCGCACCGGCGATGGCCTGCCTGGCTTGCCGACCTATGCCGAGGTGTTGCTGAACAACGGCGTCAATCCGGCACTGGTCAATGCCGTCTTCGCGGCTAACGGCACCGCCGGTGTGGCCCTTGGTTCGCCCCAGTGGCAGGCCCTCAGCCGCGACCCTCGCTTCATCGAGGCCGGGAACGTCCGCAACTTCGATCCGGCCAGCCGCAGCTACCGCCAATTCGACAACCAGCCCCTGATCGGCGATGTGGCCCTGGCCATCACCGCGACTTCGATCACCGATCTGCCCCGCCTGGCTGCCATCGACCAGAACGCCGACGGCATCTCGGATGTGCTCAAGACCGTCCCCCTGGCCCAGGCCCGGGCTTACCTGCCCCAGTTCGCGGGCCAGCCAGACGCCGCTGTGAACGTCATCCTGCAGCAGCAACCCCGCATCCAGTCGGAAGACTGGGGTGCCGGCCAGTTGCTCAGCCATGTGGTGGCCGGCGATTGGCGCGCCAACGAAAACCTCGGCCTCAGTTCGATCCACACGATGTGGGCCCGGGAGCACAACTGGCAGGTGGCCAACCTGCGCAGCAGCCAGAAGCAGGCTGGCATCACCGGTGTGGCCGAAGAAGATATCTTCAATGCCGCCCGCATCATCACCGAAGGCGAATACCAGAAGGCGGTTTATGAAGACTTCGGTCCCAGTCTGGCGGGCGACAAGATCATCAATGACGGCAGCGGCATCCATGGTTTTGCCGGCTACAACCCGGCGGTTGACGCCTCCGAGAGTCTTGAATTCGCCGTGGTGGCCTACCGGGTCGGCCATTCGCAGATCAATGAGAACCTGTTGCCGGGGTTCTCGCTGCTCAATGGGTTTCTGAACCCCCAGCTGTTCATGACCCTGGGCAACACGGCGATCACCGCCGGCCTCACCCAGGTTGCCCACGACACCATCGACACGCTGCTGCCGAATGCCGTCCGCAACGATCTGGTGCAGCGCAACCTGGATCTGTTCACGGCCAACGTGCTGCGGGGCCGTGAACTGGGCATTCCCGGCCTCAATGCCATCCGCCGGGAGCTGTTTCTCAACGGACCGCTCAACAAGGCCAATGGCACCGACCTGACGGCCACGTTCCAGGGCAACCCGTTGTTCAAGCCCTATGGAAGCTGGGCTGAGTTCGGTGCCAACCTGCGCGACTGGGCTCCGAGCCGCAATGCCGATGGCACCCCCAGGGCCTTCAGGGTGTCTGACCCCACCACCCACGGCAGCAGTGCCCTGCTGGCCAAGTTCCAGTCGGTCTATGCGTCCGTCGAAGACGTGGACGCCTGGGTGGGGATGCTGGCTGAAAAGCCCAGTGCCGACTCTGGCCAGATGGGGCCTCTGATGGCCACGATCTTCTGGGAGCAGCTCGACCGGCTCCAGGAGGGAGACCGCTTCTATTACATCTCCCGCCTGAAGGACACCGATTCCGGGCTGTGGAACGAGCTGGATTCCCTCCGGGACATCCTGCGCCGCACCTCGGCCCCCGACCTGACCCTGCCTGCCGCAGACATCTTCCAGGTGCAGGCCTCCAACGACATCCTGGCCACCCGGGCGGCCTTCATTGCCAGTGGTGTCGCCATCGGCGACCAGCTGCGACGGGTCACCACCCTCTTCGCTGCGCCGGATCCCTGGGCCAATGCCGTGGCCGGCAACGTGGCCGGCAACAAGGCCACGCCTCTGATCTGAGCTTCGGCTCGCTCCCCGCTGGGGGCAGCCTTTATCGAATCGGGCAGGTCTTGGCAGACTCAGCGGCTCTCAGGCTCACTCAGCTTCCTCAAAGGCTAAGGTGGAGTGG
>CAMASU010000178.1 GCA_945861105.1 Synechococcus sp. UW140 | reverse complement strand
CTGGTGGTGGTGGATGAGCTCTACGAGGCCTTCAGCGGCGACAGCGTGCTGCCCCCCCTGCTGGCGGCCGGCGGCGATCCCTTCGCCGCCCATCCCAACCTGCTGGTGCTGCGGTCGCTGTCCAAGACCGCCGGCATCGCCGGCCTGCGCATCGGCTTCGCCCTGGGGGCCGCGGGCCTGGTGGAGCGGGTGGGACGGGTGACGGGCCCCTACGACATCAACAGCTTTGCCGTGACGGCCGCCTTTGCGGCCCTGGAGGATCAGGCCTATGTCGATGGCTACGTGGCCGAGGTGCTGGCGGCGCGGCAGTGGCTGCTGCAACAGCTGCAGCAGGCGGGGGTGCGCCACCACGCCGCCGGCGGCAACTATCTGCTGCTGTGGCCCCAGCAGGGTCCCAGCACGGTGGAGGGGCGCCTGCGGCACGAGGAGGGCATCCTGGTGCGTTCAATGGCCGGCAAGCCACTGATCGACGGCTCCCTGCGGCTGAGCCTGGGGAACCGTGGGCAGATGCAGCGCTTCTGGGACGCCTGGTGCCGGGTCGAAGGGATCGGCTGAAGGGCTTCAGCGCAGCAGCTGCACCACCGGTCCCTCCGGCAGGGGACCGGCGAGGGAGAGGGTGGCGCCCGGCCGCTTGACGGTCACCGGCCCCAGGGCCTCCAGGAACGGCTTGATGCCGCGCTGGTCGCAGTCCTTGGGAGCCTTGTCGCCGCGCAGGTACTGGACGGGGATCACCACCCGCGGCCGCAGTTCCCGCACCACCGCCGCCGCCTCGGCACCGTCGTAGACCTTGGCACCACCGCCGACGCCAAGGATCAGCACGTCGGGCCGCCCCAGCAGCACCTTGTCCTCGGGCTTGAGGGCCCCGGCGACACCACCGAGGTGGGCGAACTCGAGGCCCCCCTGGCTCCAGCGCCAGATCACCGCCGAGCCGAAGCGGCGGCCCTCGACACGGTCGTGGGGCACCGCCAGCCCTTCGAGCCGCAGGCCGGCGACACGGTACGAACCCGGGTCGGCCAGCAGCCTGGCCGTGGCCACCGGTGCCCCTTCATCCCGCAGGCGGCTGCTGGCCAGGGCCACATCGGCCCGCACCCGCGGCTCGGGCAGGCCGGCGGCACAGGCCACCGCCTTGAACGGATTCACCAGCACGCTGCTGCCGCCACCGTTGATCAGCAGGGCACTGTGGCCGTAGCTGGTGATGCTCACCCCACCGCCGGCACCGGCCGGCAGGGCCAACAGCAGTGCCGCCAGGCCACAGCCGGGGAGAAGCGGGGCGCGCAGCATCGGCGGGGGAAGGCGAGGGGTCGGCCCGGGACGCTAGCAGCGTTGCACCGCCCGCATCAGGCCGACGCGCAGGCCAGGAAATTGGCCAGCAGCTGGTGCCCGGCCTGGGTGAGCACACTTTCGGGGTGGAACTGGACCCCCTGCAGGTGGGGGTAGTCCCGGTGGCGGAGGCCCATGATCGTGCCGTCGTCGAGCCAGGCGGTGATCTCGAGGCAATCGGGCAGGCTCTCGCGTTCGGCGATCAGCGAGTGGTAGCGCGTGGCGGTGAGGGGGTCGGGCAGGCCGGCGAAGACCCCCTGGCTGCTATGGAGCACTGGCGAGGTCTTGCCGTGCATCAGCTCGTGGGCGCGCACGACCCGGCCGCCGTACACCTGCGCCAGGCACTGATGGCCGAGGCAGACCCCCAGGATCGGCAGGCGGGGGCCCAGCTGCTGCAGCACCTCGAGGCACACACCCGACTCATCGGGGGTGCCGGGCCCGGGGGAAATGAGAATCGCCGCCGGGGCCAGGGCCTCGATGGCCGCCAGATCAAGGGCGTCGTTGCGCACCACCCGCAGATCGGCGGCCAGGGGATGGTCGGCCGCCAGCTCCCCCAGGTACTGCACCAGGTTGAAGGTGAAGCTGTCGTAGTTGTCGAGCACCAGCAGCATCAGCCCACCCCCAGACGCACGGCGAGGGCAGGCCAGAGCAACAGCGCAGCGATGAGCAACGACGCCAGGGCGGCGGTGAGCACGGCGGCGGCGGCGCAGTCCTTGGCGATGCGGGCCAGGGGATGGAACCGCCGCCCCACCGCCAGGTCGACCACTGCCTCCACGGCGGTGTTGATCAGCTCCAGCACCAGCACAGCGGCGATGGTGAGCACCAGCACGGCCACCTGCTGCAGCGGCAGCTGCAACCAGAGGCCCAGGGCCAGCACCGCCGCGCCGGTGAACACGTGGATGCGGAAATTGCGCTGGCTGCCGAAGGCATAGACCAGGCCCTGGGCGGCATAGCGGAAGCTGGCCGGCAGATCCCGGGCCACCTGCCAGGCGCCGGCCCGCAGCAGACGTCCGCGGCGCAGGCTGCCGAGCGCAGACACGGACGCATCCCGCAGGCTGTCCCGGGAGGTGTCGGTGGGTTCGAACTCGCTGGTCACCCGTTGCACCATCCCAGGGGGCCACCGGGCCCGGTCAAGGTGTCGGCACCTTACCGCCGAATCCGGTGGCAGTCTGCGCCATCAGCTGATGCTGGCGCTGCAGCATCCGCTCCAGGCTGGCGTCGTCGGGATGGTCCCAGCCGAGCAGATGCAGCAGGCCATGGCTGGCCAGAAACAGCAGTTCTTCCCGCAGGTCATGGCCGTGGTCAGCGGCCTGGCGGGCGGCGGTGTCGAGGGAGATGACGATGTCACCGAGCTCGAGGGGGGCATCGCCGGCACTGACGGGCAGCGGCGGCATTCCCTCGGAGCCGTCGTCTTCTCTGGCGGCGAAGGCCAGCACGTCGGTGGGGCCGGGCTGCTGACGCCACTGGCTGTTGAGACCGGCGATGGTGGTGTCGTCGCAGAGCTGCAGCCCCAGGCTGTAGGTCGGTGCCCGCAGGGCTGGCGGCAGCTCGGGCTGCAGCTGGGCCAGCCAGCAGGCCAGCAGCGCTTCCCATGCCGAAGGCCCCAAGAGCTCCACCGGCCCGTCGAACGCCAGATCAACCTCGGGCAGGGGCTGATTCATGCCCCCGGCACGCTCGGACGGGCAAACCAGGCCAGCAGCAGCAGCACGGCGCCAAAACCAACGGCCGTGAGGCCGAAGTGCAGCAGGCTCTGGCGACCCTTGCGCACCATGTTGCGCATGGCCAGCTTGACGTAACTGGGGGGCGGAGTGGTGACGGGTGCCGGGTCCTGGGGGGCCGGGTCCTGGTTCGTTTCGCTCATGCCACCACCTCCTCGGCGCCACTCTCGACACCCTGGCGCAGCAGGGACTGGATGAAGGGGTCGAGGTCGCCGTTCATCACCCCCTGCACATCGGTGGTCTCTTCGGCGGTGCGCAGGTCCTTGACCATCTGGTACGGATGGAAGACGTAGTTGCGGATCTGGTTGCCCCAGGCCGCCTCGACCATGTCGCCACGGATGTCGGCGATCTGGGCGGCCCGCTGCTCCTGGGCAATCACCAGCAGCTTGGCCTTGAGCAGGGCCATGGCCTTCTCCTTGTTCTGCAGCTGCGACCGCTCCTGGGTGCAGCGCACCGCCAGGCCGGTGGGGACGTGCAGAATCCGCACCGCCGTCTCCACCTTGTTGACGTTCTGGCCACCGGCGCCACCGGAGCGGCTGGTGGTGATCTCCAGGTCCTTGTCGGGGATGTCGAGCTCCACTTCGTCGTCGAGCTTGGGCATCACCTCGACCCCCGCGAAGCTGGTCTGGCGCTTGTCGTTGGCGTTGAACGGCGAGATGCGCACGAGCCGATGGGTGCCCTTCTCGTTGCGCAGGTAGCCATAGGCGTAGCGGCCTTCGATCTCGATGGTGCAGCTCTTGATGCCCGCTTCCTCCCCCTCAGACAGCTCATCGACACTCACCCGCATGCCGTGGGCTTCGGCCCAGCGGGTGTACATGCGCATCAGCATCAGCGCCCAGTCCTGGGCGTCGGTGCCACCGGCGCCGGCATTGATCGACAAGACCGCCCCTTCGGCGTCGTAGGTGCCGCTCAGCAGACGCTCCAGCTCCCAGCGATCGAGGTCACGGCGCAGGCCATCGAGGGCGGTCTGCGCCTCCTGCAGCAGGCCGTCATCCGGTTCGAGTTCGTGCAGCTCAAGGGTGGCGCGGCCGTCGTCGACCACGGCGCTCCAGCGGTCCAGCTGCTGCAGCTGCGCCTTGACATCGTCCAGCTGGCGCATCTGGCGACGGGCGTTCTGCTGGTCATCCCAGAAGTCAGGCTGGGCGGCCAGCTGTTCGAGGTCCTGCTGGCGGGCGGTCAGGGCCGGTACGTCAAAGACAGTCCTGGGCATGGCCCAGGCGGTCAGTGAGCTCGGAGAGATCGCGCTTGAAGTCGGTGATGTCGAGCACGGAACGGGCGGAACGGACGAACGACGGGTGCTCTGACCGTACTCACCGGGGCCGCCCGACGGGCGGCCGTGGCACCCCCCCTAGGATCGCTTGGCTTCTGAGGTGCCCATGGCCGCCAGCGTCGAGATCTACACCTGGCGGGCCTGTCCCTTCTGCATCCGGGCCAAGCAGCTGCTTGACCGCAAGGGAGTGGCCTACACCGAACACGCCATCGACGGTGACGAACCCGCCCGGGAGGCCATGGCCCAGCGGGCCGGTGGCCGCCGCAGCGTGCCCCAGACCTTCATCAACGGCCGCCATGTGGGCGGTTGCGACGATCTGCATGCCCTGGAACGGTCGGGTCAGCTCGACGCGTTGCTGGCCTGATCCGGCGCGATCCCGCCGGCCCCTCCCCCCATGACCGACCAGCTGTTTCTCGTTG
>CAMASU010000177.1 GCA_945861105.1 Synechococcus sp. UW140 | reverse complement strand
GGGCAGCCCCACGCCGTTGGCGGCCGCCCGGGCCACCGCCAGGCTCACGGCCAGCACGGCATTGGCCCCCAGCGACGACTTGTTGTCGCTGCCGTCGAGTTCGGCCATGGCGGCATCCACGGCCCCCTGGTCGAGGGCGCTGAGGCCGCAGAGGGCCGGGCCGATGCGTTCCTCGATGTTGGCCACGGCCTGGGTGACGCCTTTGCCGAAGTAGCGGCCCTTGTCCCCATCACGCAGCTCGTGGGCCTCATGGGCGCCGGTGCTGGCGCCGCTGGGCACCATCGCCCGGGCGCTGGCCCCACCCTCGAGCAGCACCTCGGCCTCGACCGTCGGGGTGCCGCGGGAGTCGAGCACCTCCCGTGCCACCACCGTGTCGATCACCAGGTCGAGAGAGTCGAACACAGGGCCAGTCGCATGGATCCCGGCATTATCCACAGCAGCCCGTCACAATGGCCGCAGCGACCGAGACAGCGGCCATGCGTCTGTTGCACACCATGCTGCGGGTGGGGGATCTGGAGCGCTCCCTGCGCTTCTACACCGAGGTGCTGGGGATGCAGCTGCTGCGCCGCCGCGACTACCCCGAAGGGCGGTTCACCCTGGCTTTTGTGGGCTACGGCCCCGAGAGCGAGCAGTCGGTGATTGAACTCACCCACAACTGGGACACCGCCAGCTACGACCTCGGCAGCGGCTATGGCCACATCGCCCTGGGGGTCGATGACATCCACGGCACCTGTGCCGCCATCGCCGACCGTGGCGGCCGCGTCACCCGTCCGCCCGGCCCGATGAAGCACGGCAGCACGGTCATCGCCTTCGTCGAGGACCCGGATGGCTACAAGGTGGAACTGATCCAGCTCCGACCCCGTGCCGATGCGGCCGCCTGACACCGCCTTCAGCCTCACCCGCGAACCCGAGCGGTTCGGCGACCTGGCCTGGGACCTGCTGCTCGATGCCGAGGAGCGGGCCCGTCGCTGGCGCCACGCCGAGATGGACGTGGAGCACCTGTTCCAGGCGCTGCTGCAGGACAGCCGCTGCCGCGACCTGCTGCAGCGCCTTGATCTCGACGGCGACCGGCTGCTCGATGCCCTTGACGACGTCTGCAGCGCCAACCCGCCCCGACCCGGGCGGGAGCTGTACGTGGGGGATGCCCTCGAGGATCTGCTCGATGCCGCCGATGACGAACGCCAGCGCCAGGCGGCGCCCCGCATCGAGCTGATCCACCTGCTGCTGGCCCTGGCCGACGAGCCGCGGGTGGCCGGGGCGCTGCTGCGGGGCCAGGGCTGCGGCCGTGACCGGATCCTTCAGGCTGCCTCCGGACCTGCCCTCGGACCTGCCTCCGCACCGGTTCCGGTTCCCGTGCCCGTTTCCGTTCCGAGCGCCGCACCGATCCCCGAGCCCGCGCCCCCTGGGGTCCCCACCGCCCTCGACCAGTACGCCCGCGACCTCACCGAACTGGCCCGCCAGGGGCGGCTTGATCCGGTGATCGGTCGGGATGCCGAGATCCGGCGGCTGATCCAGGTGCTGAGCCGCCGCAGCAAGAACAACCCGGTGCTGATCGGTGAACCCGGCGTCGGTAAGACCGCCCTCGCCGAGCTGCTGGCCCAGCGCATCGTCGCCGGTGAGGTGCCCGACTTCCTGAAGGGTCGGCGCCTGATGTCCCTGGATCTCGGTGCCCTGATCGCCGGGGCCAAGTTCCGCGGACAGTTCGAGGAACGCCTGCGCCAGGTGCTCGAGGAGCTGGGCGATGGCGACGGGGTGGTGCTGTTCATCGACGAGATCCACACCCTGGTCGGGGGTGCCGATCGCACCGGTGCCGACGCCGGCAGCGTGCTCAAGCCGGCCCTGGCCCGTGGTGAGCTGCGCTGCATCGGTGCCACCACCATCGATGAATACCGCCGCAGCCTCGAGCGGGATCCGGTGCTCAACCGCCGGTTCCAGCAGCTGCTGATCCGTGAGCCTTCGGCCGACGAATCCCTCGAGATCCTGCGGGGGGTGCGCGAGCGCTACGAGCTGCACCACGGCGTCACCATCGGTGACGACGCCCTGGCCGCCGCCGTGCGCCTGGCCGACCGTTACCTCAGCGACCGCTGCCTGCCGGACAAGGCCATCGACCTGATCGATGAGGCGGCGGCCGAACTCAAGATGCAGGCCACCTCCAAGCCCGCCATCGTGGAGGCCGCCGAGCTGGACCTGCGCCGGGTCGAGCAGGCCCTGCTGGCGGCCGAAGCGGCGCCGCTGGAGGAACGGGTCGCCTGCCAGCAGCGACGCCATGCCGCCCTTGACCGGCTCGAACAGCTCCAGGACCGCTGGCAGCGTGAGCGGCAGGAGCTGCAGGACCTGCGGGATCTGCAGCAGCAGGAGGATGAACTGCGTCATGCCATCGCCGAAGCCGAACGCCTCACCGACTGGGAGGAGCGGGCGCGGCTGCAGGTGGAGCTCGAGCACGACGTGCAGCGGCGGCGGCTGGAGCTGGAGCAGCGGCTGCTGGATGGGGACCGGCTGCTCTGCGATCAGGTGCGGGCCAGCGACATCGCCGACGTGGTGGCCCGCACCACCGGCATTCCGATCCAGCGGCTGCTGGCCGGGGAAAAGCAGAAGCTGCTCGAACTCGAACAACGCCTGGCGGAAAAGGTGCTGGGCCAGCCCGAGGCGGTGGCGGCGGTGGCGGCGGCGATCCGGCGGGCCCGGGCCGGCATGAAGGATCCGCGGCGTCCGGTGGGGTCGTTTCTGTTCCTGGGCCCCACGGGCGTCGGCAAGACCGAGCTGGCCCGCACCCTGGCGGCGGCCCTGTTCGATGAGGAGGAGGCGCTGGTGCGGCTCGACATGTCGGAATTCATGGAGCGCAACGCTGTTGCCCGCCTGATCGGCGCCCCTCCGGGCTACGTGGGCTACGAGGAGGGGGGGCAGCTCACCGAGGCGGTGCGGCGGCGGCCCTACGCGGTGGTGCTGCTCGATGAGGTGGAGAAGGCCCATCCGGATGTGTTCAACCTGCTGCTGCAGGTGCTCGATGACGGGCGTCTCACCGATTCCCAGGGCCGCAGCGTCGACTTCCGCCAGACGGTGGTGGTGATGACCAGCAACCTCGCCAGCCGCGCGATCCTGGGCCACGGCCGTGACGGGGACCGGGCGGCGCTGGAGGCGGCGGTCGAGCGCAGCCTGCTGGAGCAGTTCCGGCCCGAGTTCCTCAACCGCATCGACGAACGCATCTGCTTCCGGCCGCTGGCCCCGGCCGACCTGGAGCCCATCGTGCGGCTGCAGCTGGCGGGGCTGGCCGATCTGCTGCAGGAGCAGGGGCTGGCGCTCGAAGTGGAGGAGCCGGTGGTGGCCTGGCTGGCCCGGGAGGCCTACGACCCCGACTACGGCGCCCGGCCCCTGCGGCGGCTGCTGCGCCGGGCCCTGGAGAATCCCCTGGCCACCGAACTGCTCGAGGACCGTTTCAGCGGCGCCCGGGGCGTGGCGGTGCGGCTGCAGGATGAACACCCGCACTTCCAACCCATTCTGTAGGGTGGTCGTTTGTCGCCGTCCCTGCGCGGGGTCCCGTGGTCTTCAGCCAGCCCAGCAAACCTGGTGAGCCCACCGCCCCCGAGGGCACCGTCCTCGATCCGGGGGCGGTGGCCGAGGCCCCGGCCGCCGGCGGACCGACGCCCCCGGGCCAGGCCCCACCGCCGGCCAACCCCCTCGAGGCCACCCTTGCCGAACTGCAACGGGTGGTGTGGCCCAGCCGTCAGCAGCTGATCAGCGAATCCCTGGCGGTGCTGCTGATGGTGACGCTCTCGGCGGCGGCCATCGCCTCCCTTGATCGCTTCTTCCACTGGCTGGCCAGGGCCATCTTCCGTTGACCGATTCCGTGTTCCCCACCGTGTCCGACCCCGACGAGCTGATCGACCTTCCGAGTGACGCGCCTGCCGATGCCCTGGCTCCCGCGGCGGATGAGGAGGCGGCGGCCCGTCCGGCCGTGGCCCGCTGGTACGCCGTGCAGGTGGCCTCCAGCTGTGAGAAGAAGGTGAAGGCCACCCTCGAGCAGCGGGCGGTGACCCTGGGCGTGTCGAACCGCATCCTCGAGATCGAGATTCCCCAGACCCCGGCGGTGAAGATCAAGAAGGACGGCTCCCGCCAGAGCAGCGAAGAAAAGGTCTTCCCCGGCTACGTGCTGATCCGCATGGTGATGGACGAGGACACGGAGCAGGCGGTGCGCAGCACCCCCAACGTGATCAATTTCGTGGGTCACGAAGAGCGGCGCACCACCGGTCGCGTCCGCGGCCGCATCCGTCCCCGGCCCCTCAGCACCAGCGAGGTGAATCGCATCTTCAAGCGGGCCCAGGAGAAGAAACCGGTGGTCAAGGTCGACCTCTCCGAGGGCGACAGCATCACCGTCACCGCTGGACCGTTCAAGGATTTCCAGGGCGAGGTCATCGAGATTTCGGGCGACCGCACCAAGCTCAAGGCCCTGTTGTCGATCTTCGGCCGGGAAACCCCCGTCGAGCTCGAGTTCAGTCAGATCAGCAAGGACAACTGACTTGCCACCGGGGCCGCCCCGCTGCGGGGGGCGGCCATCGACGGCCTTTGGCCGTCCCGGCGCCCCCAGGGGCCACCGCAGCACCGTTCCGTGTCACCGTCCGATGGCTAAGAAAGTCGTTGCCGTCATCAAGCTGGCCCTCCAGGCCGGCAAGGCAAACCCGGCGCCACCCGTGGGTCCTGCCCTCGGTCAGCACGGCGTCAACATCATGGCGTTCT
>CAMASU010000176.1 GCA_945861105.1 Synechococcus sp. UW140 | reverse complement strand
GTGAGGTTGGTGGCATTGCTTTCGGCCAGGAACACGAACAGGGCCAGGGGCCAGATCAGCAGGCCCAGGGGCAGGTTGGCGCCGAAGGGCAGCGCCACCGTGGGGCCGAGGCTGCCGTGCCAGGCGCACCAGGCCAGAAAGCCGCCGGCGGCCAGGGCCTGCAGCAGCAGCTTGCCCCGGGGGGTGAGGCCGGTGTTGTGGCGTTTCGTGAGGCTGCGCCAGTCATCCACACCACCGATGAGCATGTAGGCCAGGGTCACCAACCCCACAGGCAGCAGGCGGGGATCGCCCGGGGCCACCAGGCATCCCACCAGCACGCCGCAGGGCACAAGCAGCAGGCCACCCATGGTCGGCGTGCCGGATTTGGCGTGGTGCGAACTCGGTCCTTCGGCGCGGATCACCTGGCCCATCTTGAGCCGCCGCAGAAAGGGGATCCCCAGCTGCCCCGCCAGCCAGCTCAGGGCACCGGCCAGCAGCAGCGGCGGGGTGAGCTGCCATTGGTCGAGGCTGCCGTCGCAGACCACCGCCAGCAGCAGCAGCACGGCGATGAGCGCCGAAGCCCAGAGGCGGCCATTGCCGGGAAAGGCCGTGGTGGCGTCGGAGGCGGTGGAGGAGGCCACGGGGCAGCGGCGGTGCGCCGGGACCCTAGGTCAGCGGGGTTGTGCTGGCCCGCGGGCCGGCGGTTTCAGTCCTCCCAGGCTTCTTCCTGGGTGTCGTCCTGGGCTGCGTAGTCTTCCTTCTCACCCATCAGGGCCGACAGCTCTTCCTCCTCGACAGTCGAGAGGTCGGCGCTGGCGGTCTCTTCATCCGCCACGAGGCGACCGCTGGCCTCAAGCCAGCTCAGCAGATCGGGTTCCTCGCGCAGGGGCAGCACCGGAGCCGGCTCGCTGCGGTGATAGCGCGTCAGGGACGGGTTGAAACTGTCCTGGGTGTTCGACAGGCCGCTCATCTCGAAACCCCTCCTTCGCGCCACAATCCAACATCCTAGGCCATGCCCCCCAAGACCGTGCAACTGCTGATCGCCTGGGGTGGTGCCCTGCTGGGCGCCGCCCTGCTGCGCTGGGCCGGCCGCCACGACCTGATGCCCTCCCGCCATCCGGCGGTGGTGCTGTCGTTCGTGGTGGTGCCGGTGCTGATCACGGGCGCCGCGGTTCTGCTGCGCACCGCCGGGCGACCCGCGGCATCGGACAATCCTCAGGACTGAATCCGTTGCAAGGCGCATGGCTCGGGCGAAGAAGGTGGTGCTGGCCTACTCAGGGGGTGTCGACACCAGCGTCTGCATTCCGTACCTGAGGAACGAGTGGGGCGTGGAGGAGGTGATCACCTTCGCGGCCGACCTGGGGCAGGGAGACGAACTCGAGCCCATTCGCCTGAAGGCCCTCGCCGCCGGCGCCAGCCAGTCGCTGGTCGGCGATCTGGTGCAGCCCTTCATCGAGGGGTTCGCCTTTCCCGCCATCCGCGCCAATGCCCTGTACCAGGGGCGTTATCCCCTCTCCACGGCCCTGGCCCGGCCGCTGATCGCCGAACGGCTGGTGGCCATCGCCCGGGAGGTGGGTGCCGATGGGGTGGCCCATGGCTGCACCGGCAAGGGCAACGACCAGGTGCGGTTCGATGTCGCCATCGGCGCCCTGGCCCCTGATCTCACGGTGCTCACCCCTGCCCGGGAATGGGGCATGAGCCGCGAAGAGACCATTGCCTACGGCGAACGCCACGGCATTCCTTCGCCCGTGAGCAAGGGTTCGCCCTATTCGATTGACCTCAATCTGCTGGGGCGTTCGATCGAGGCCGGTCCCCTCGAGGATCCCAACGTGGAGCCGCCCGAGGAGGTCTATGCCCTCACCGTGGCGGTGGACCAGGCGCCGGACCAGCCCGAGACCGTGACCATCGGCTTCGAGCGGGGCAATCCGGTGAGCCTCGATGGCGAACGCCTCGATCCCGTCAGCCTGGTGCGCCGGGCCAATGCACTGGCGGGCCGCCATGGTTTCGGTCGTCTCGACATGGTCGAGGACCGGGTGGTGGGCATCAAGAGCCGGGAGATCTACGAAACCCCCGGGTTGTTGCTGCTCATCCGCGCCCATCAGGAGCTCGAGAGCCTCACGGTGCCTGCCGACGTGCTGCG
This sequence comes from Synechococcus sp. UW140, assembly GCA_945861105.1. GTDB lineage: Bacteria > Cyanobacteriota > Cyanobacteriia > PCC-6307 > Cyanobiaceae > CAIQIA01. Next base: position 2,616 of record CAMASU010000176.1, on the reverse strand, counting down.
CACCAAGCGTCAGCTCGAAATGCAGTGGGCCGATCTGGTGTACCAGGGTCTGTGGTTCGGGGCCCTCAAGGACGCCATCGACGGGTTCATGGACCGCAGCCAGCAGACCGTCAACGGCAGCGTGCGCATGAAGCTGCACAAGGGCAACGCCATCGCCGTGGGCCGCAGCAGCGCCACGGACAGCCTCTATGTGCCCGACATGGCCACCTACGGAGCGGAGGATCGCTTCGATCACCGCGCCGCAGAGGGTTTCATCTACGTCTGGGGCCTTCCCACGCGGCTATCGGCGGCGGTCCGTCGCCAGGGGGGCTGACCGCAGCCTGGGGGGCCTGGCCCCGGCCGCCGCGCAGCAGGCGCAGGGGCGGCGGCAGGGTCGGTCCCAGCAGCCGCGCCCGCAGCCATTCGTTCTCCTCGCGCAGCAGGTGTTCGCGCTCGAGCAACGGCTCAAGCCGCTGGCGGAACTTGCGCTCGAACAGGCCAGGCAGCTCCTGCAGCAACCGTTCCAGCTCGGCCAGCCGCTCCAGGCACTGGGCATGCTCGGCCTCCAGGCGGCTGTTGGTGGCCTGGGCTTCCACCTCCTCCAGCCAGTGGGGTAGGGGCTCCTGCTCCTCCATCCACTCCGCCTGCATGACCCGTGCTCCGTTCTGGCGGGACCCTATCGGTCAGATCCCGCCCCAGCAAGGGTGCCCCTCAGTCGTCGTCGCCGGCGGGGGCCGAAGCGGCCACCGGTTCCCGCTGTTCCCGCTGTTCCCGCGGTTCCCGTTCGGTGCGGCTGGTGCTGGTCTCGGTGCTGGCCACGGGGGTGGTGCTGCGGCCCAGGGAGGTGTGCTGGCCGTCGTACTTCACGGTGAGGTAGCGGATCACGTCCTCGCTCAACCGCATGGCCCGCTCCAGGGGGGCCACCTGCTGGCCGTCGCCGCTGTAATTCAGCTGCACGTAGATCCCTTCCCGGTGCTTGCCGATGGTGTACGCCAGGCGGCGCTTGCCCCGCAGCTGGCTGTCGATCACCTGGCCGCCGGCCTCGATGACCATGTCGCGGTACTTGTTGGCATGGCTCTCGACTTCCTCTTCGGCGATGTCCGGACGGAGGATGTACATCGTTTCGTAGTTCGGGGCTGCGCTCATGGGCCTGTGGGGTGAACCCGGACCCAGCGGTCCGGAGGCGTGACGGCTGATGGCCGATCCACCACCCTACCTTCAGGTCCGTCCCTCAGAGCTGCATCCGCACCGCCTGGGAAATCCCCGGCAGGTCACCCTCGCGGCCCCTCAGCGCCTCGACCACGCCATAGAGCACCGCCAGCAGGGCCGCCAGAAAGACCGTGTTCGCCAGCGTGCGCACCACCACCGAGTCCCCCAGGGGCCGCAGCAGCACCTGGAAGGCCAGGCCGATCACGATCAGCAGGATGTCGAGCAGGATCGCCTGCATCACATGGAACCGGACCAGCTCGGGCACCCGGGCATTGCGGGCCACCGCCAGGTAAAGCACCAGAAACAGGATGAAGCCGCCGAAGGGCAGGCCCCGCTCGATCAGCACGACCGGCAGGGTCGGTACGGCCAGCCACTGCAGGGAGGGCATCACCCGGAACAGGGCCGTGCCGAAGCCCACGGCATCGGCCCAGGGCAGCAGGTAGGCAAGGGCGGCCAGGGGCCGCAGCCACGGAGACATCGCACGGGGCTCGACGATGCCCAGGCTAGATGGCGTCCAGGCTAGGCAGGGCCGTTCAGGGCCCGCTCCACCGCCTGGCGCATCACCGCCACCGGCACCTCCGCGCGGCCGGTCCAGAGCCGCAGGGCGGCGGCCCCCTGCTGCACCAGCATCTCGAGACCATCGAGGGTGGCCAGCCCGAGGGCGGCGGCCTCCCGCAGCAGGCGGGTGGGCCGAGGTGTGTAGATGAGATCGACCACCAGCGCCTCCGCGGGCAGCCGTGCCAGGTCGGCGGGCTCCAGCGGCATCGCCTCGCTCTGGGACCCCATCCCCAGGGGGGTCACGTTCACCACCAGGGCGGTGGTGGGCAGCACGGCGTCGAGGGGGGCGTTCCAGTCCAGGGGCCGCAGGGGCGGGGCCCAGGGGGTCGCCGCCTGGACCAGGGCCTGCAGCCGCCCGGGATCGCGCCCGCGCACCACCACCTCCCCCAGGCCCAGGGCCGCGGCGGCCCGCAGCACGGCCCGGCCGCTGCCACCGCTGCCCAGCATCAGGGCCTGGCGACCGGCCAGGGGGCGCTGCTGCAGCGGTGCCAGAAATCCCTCCCAGTCGGTGTTGGTGCCGATCCAGCCGCCGCCGCCGTCGGGCAGCACCGTGTTGATGGCGCCCAGCTGCCTGGCCACCGGTTCCAGCCGGGTCAGCAGCGGCGCGATCCGTTCCTTGTGGGGGATGGTGACGTTGAAACCGGCGCAGCCCAGGGCCGCCAGCCCCTGCACCGCCTCCGCCAGCCGGTCGCCGCTGACCGGCAGGGCCAGGTAGCGGGCATCGAGGCCCAGGGCCGCCAGGGCCGCGTTGTGCATCACCGGCGAGAGGCTGTGGCGCACCGGGTCCCCCAGCACCGCCAGCAGGCGGGTGTCGCCGCCGATGACCCGGGCGGTGCCGGCGTTGCTGCTGGGGATCGGGTCCCTCGGGGG
>CAMASU010000175.1 GCA_945861105.1 Synechococcus sp. UW140 | reverse complement strand
AGATCTCCTCGACTCGCTTCCACCAGCGGTGCCCCGGCCAGGATGAAGCCGAATGACGGCAGAAAGGTGAACCACACCGTGACAGCCACGGCCGCCAGGGCCAGGGGCCATGGACTGGTGCCGGCGGCGATGGATTGATTCCAGCCGCCTATGAAGCCGACGAAGGCGACCACCATGATCAAGGGGCCCGGTGTGGTTTCGCCCAGGGCCAGGCCATCGAGCATCTGGGTGGCGGAGAGCCAGCCGAACTGCTCCACCGCCCCCTGGGCGACATAGGGCAGCACGGCGTAGGCGCCACCGAAGCTGAGCAAGGCCACGCGTGTGAAAAAACGGGCCATCAGCGCCAGGGATCCGTTCCAGCCGCCAGCTGCCGCCAGCCCAGCCAGCGGCAGCAGCAGGGCCAGGGCCCAGACCAGCAGGGTCACGGCCAGGCGACGGCGTGAGAAGCGGGCGTGCGCGGGGCTCTCGTTGTGGTCGTCGTGGAGGGCAGCGACCTGATCGGCCTGCGGCCCTGCGGCGGCAGAGCCATGGGAGCCACCGGTCAGGAGCAACGCCGGTCGCCAGCGGGCGACCAGCAGGCCGATGATGCCGGCCCCGATCACCACCAGCGGGTAAGGCAGCTTGAACAGGGCGAGGGCGAGAAAGCCGGCGATGGCCAGGGCGACCAGCAGGGGTGTGCGCAGGGTGCGACGGCCGATGCGCCAGGCCGCCATCAGCACGATGGCCAGCACCGCCGGTTTGAGCACGGCGAACACCGAGGCCAGCAGTGGCAATTGCCCCCAGAGCGCGTAGATGCTGGCCAGCGCCGTGAGCACAAACACGGAGGGAATCACGAACAGCCCGCCGGCGATCAGGCCACCAGGCACACCATGCATGAGCCAGCCGAGGTAGGTGGCCAGCTGCATGGCCTCAGGCCCGGGCAGCAGCATGCAGTAGTTGAGCGCGTGCAGGTAGCGCCGCTCCGAAAGCCAGCGGCGCCGGTCGACCAGTTCGCGATGCAGCAGGGCGATCTGCCCGGCCGGGCCCCCGAAACTCACCCAGCCCAGCTGGAACCAGTAGCGCGAGGCCTCGGCCAGGGTCACGGCCGACGGTGGTGTGCTCATGGGCGCCTCTTGTCGCCACCCATCATGGCTACTCCTCGATGATCATGGCAGGAGAGGTCATCGCCTTGATGAACACCGTTCGGGCAGCAGGGTTGGTACTGGTGATGGCCTGTGCCATGGCCACTGGCACTTCAGGATCACCAGAAAAGAAGAAACCGATCGATCCTGCGTTCAGGACAGTGAACTTGAGAAATTCTGATCTTGGTCAGCTTCGAGACAAGGATCCCAAGGTGCTGGTGATACGAGCTTTTGTTCATCGCCCTGATGCGTTTGTGGAGGGATTGAGGCGCGAGCTGATCAGCGTGACATATGTCGACTCTGGGCGTCAGGCAACGGTTGTTTATGAAGACTCAGGCGGAAGTCTGGATGATTCAATTGCAAGTTCTCGTTATGTCTCAAACCTTCAACTTGATGGAGGACTCTGGAGGCTCAGGCAGGCCCGATTGCAGTGGATCTGCCGAGAAGGTCGAGGCCATCAGGATTGGAGCGCCCACCGCTGTCGTTGAGCACCGTTCCCCCTCAATCACCGCTTCATGAAGCGCCCACGGCGAAAGTCCCAAGGGCGGGTGATGCCGCCCTGCACCTGCCAGATGCCATAGCGACGGCGGCTGGCTCTGTATTCGGCATCAAGGTACTCCTTGGATTCGCAGCTGCCGAGGTAACGGCGGTAGGCAAAGGCCTGGCCGTCTTCCACCATCACCAGATTGATGTTGATGTCACTGATCACCTCCGCAACGGTGCGGCCATAGCGGTCGATGGTCTGCGGTTCGATCGTGACCTCACGACCCCGCGGCAGGCGTTGCAGCAGGTAGGTTCGGGATTGCTGACCCCACGGACTCTGGTCGATCTCGGGGGCATCAATGCAGGCCAGGCGGATGGTGAGGCGCTGGCCGTTGCTGCTCACCCGCAGAGAGTCTCCGTCGCCGACCGAAAGGACAGTGGCGCGGAAGCTGTTGGCAGGTTCGGCACCGGCGGGCCTGCCCACCAATAAGCCCGGGGCCAGCGTCAGCACGAGGGCCAGGAGCGTTACGGGGTGCCGCTGCAGAGGCATCAGTGGCCATCGGGTGAAAGTCAGCCTGCCATCTGGCCGGCCCTCAGGGGCACAAGCAGATTGAAAAACTGTTTCTGTCTGATCAGATAACGACCCAGCAGGATCATCAGCAGGACGCTGGGGAGACCCAGCACGAGTGTCAATTGACTCAGATCGGTACTTTGATTGGCCAGCCCAGCACTGATCAGCATGTGTTCGGTGATCGCCTGCGCTGAGATCAGCAGATTGTTGAGTGCATGAATCAAGATGCTCACCCAGATGTTTTGGGTCTTCTCGTAGGCGATAGCAACCAACACACCAAACACAAATGTGGTGATCAGTGAGATGGAGGGATGAATGGCTGCAAATGCCAACGACGACAGCAGGATCGCGGGCCAGACCTGGAAGCGTCTCTTCAGGCCGTTGAACAGCCAGCCCCGGAACACGATCTCTTCAGATATGGGGGCAAGGGTCGTCGAGGTGACGGCTGCAATCCCCAGGGCAGCCATCGAGGACGGCTGTGCTGGGGACACCAGCTGGAAGCTCAGGAGCACCACAAGGATGGAGGCCATCCCAAGCGCCAGGTTGAAGACGACGAGGGCAGCAATATCAGCACGACTGATGCGTTGAAAGACCAGCACAAGCTCCTCTCTGGGATCGATGCGCCTGCCCAGCAGCTCCACCCCCACAACAGCAATGATCAGCAGAGCAGGGAGGCCGCGCAACAGTTCGGTTCCTGAACCTGGGATCGCGATCAAAAGGGGCACCGTGTTCACCAACCCAAGGCTGAGTCCCGTGCCCAGTATCTGCGCCAATGCAAACACCATCAATGCACGCCTCAGCGAGTAGCGCAGAAAAAAGGCTTGCAAGGTCTGCATGCAAGTGTTTGCCAGGCTGTCGTCGTTTCGTCAGGCTATCTGATGGTGCGGCCTCTGTCTGACCGTCGCAGGATGTGTCATTCGCATGACACGTAAGCCAGAGCACCCGATCCCAGCCAGGATCTGCCTCTGGACGAATGGTCTTCTGTGGGGTGATGGAATGACTTGAGCGAGCGCTGAACCGACTGTGAGCACCCATGATTGACCAACAGCATTTTCGACACCATGCCCCTGCCTTTGAAGCGCTTCGGCGTCCCCCCAGTGATTCTCCTCGGGACTGCCCTCCTTGGCGCTGCGGTGCTGGCGTTGACCCTGGTGCCGCGCCCACCGGCCGAAGTGCGCACACTTGAGGCTGTGCTCAGGCGGCTGAGCCGCGGCAATAACCTCGGCACACAGCCGATCCATTTCATGGTGGTGTCGGGGACCTACACCGCTCAGCTGGCCGCCGAGCGTGGGTTTTGCAAACCCGACCAGTGCGTCATGTTCACCCAGCTCAATCCTTACCAGCACTACGGCAATGGCTGGGATGAACTGATCCGCCAGGGCTATGCCCTTGGCGATATCCAGGCCTGGTCAGCCTCCAGCGGCACGGTGGTCATCCCGCGGGCCACGTTCCGCGCCTATGGCACCCACAGCGGTTACCTGGCTTGCACGGTGGCCCACGAGATTGCGCACATCCGCCGCAACCATGTCTTTCAGCAGAGCCATCACCTGTATCACAACCTGCGGGGTCAGAGTGAAGAAGCCATGACCCTGGGTGATCGCAAGCGATCCCGCGAGCTGGAGCTGGAAGCAGACCGTGATGCCGCCACCATGCTGGCCCGCGCAGGGTATCAAGGTCGCGTCTGCCAGCAGGACCTGGTGTTCATGGCACGTTCGGTCGGTGATGGCTCTATCACCGAACCCGACTCCACCCATCCCGGCACCGACGATCGCCTCGCCGCCATGCGGGCTCACTACGACGCCATCGAGAAGCGGCCACCGGCGGCCGAGACCAGCACCCGCATCCGCAGCAGCTACAACCGCAGCGAGAACCTGCTCACCCTGACGCCCCTGCCCCGTTGATTCAGTGGCTGGGATTAAACAGGTGCTGGCCGCAGTGGCCGATCACCACCTGCTGCAGCTCATCATCCCAGAGAAAGTGCACCCTTAGTGTGCGGTTGGTCGAGTCTTTGCTGCCGATCTTGAGATGCTGCCACATCTCGACGGTGCGGCCGTTGTAGGTGAAGGTGCGTTCACGCCTTGCCCTTGGATTGGACTGAATCGTGGTCGATTCCTTTGCGGCATAGCTCGTGCCGAAGACCTGTCCCGCGAGGCGATCAGGAGCCCCCTTACGTTTCTGTTCGTGGAAGGCGGTGGCCAGCACCCAGAGCAGTTCGAACAGTTGATCCCCCAGCTCAAAGCCGCTCACGGCATCAGCTGATTGCCAGGCACGATCCAGCACAAGCAACTGCCCTGGACAGAGCTCCTGATTCACCAGCTCCAGGCAGTCCCGTGGCTTGAGCCGCTGGCGCCTGGCCATGGCGCGTAATCCATTCCACAGGCGTTCAGCCTGGTGCTGTTCCGGTGCTTCATCACCTGGGCTGCTCCTGGGCACAAAGCTGGCGGGATCTGCTGCGGAGGGCTCGCATGACTGCAGATAGTCCAGGTCCAGCTTCAGGCTTTCGACTTCGTTGCGGGCCTGCTCAAGCTGTTCTTCAAGGGTGTGGTTCTCGGCCAGGGCCAGGTCGAGCTCCTGCCGGCTGAGCTGG
>CAMASU010000174.1 GCA_945861105.1 Synechococcus sp. UW140 | reverse complement strand
CCATCCTTGAGGCGGCCGGAGAGGAACTCTTCGGCCAGGGAATCTTCCAGCAGCCGCATCACCGCCCGCCGCAGCGGTCGAGCCCCGTAGCTGGGGTTGTAGCCCTCCTCCACCAGCCGTTCCTTGAAGGCTTCGGTCACCGAGAGGTGAATGCCCTTTTCCTTCATGCGTGAGAAGACCTCGCGCAGCATGATCTCGGCGATGTGCTTGACCTCATCACGGCTCAGTTGCCTGAAGACGATAATTTCGTCAAGACGGTTGAGGAACTCGGGACGGAAGTACTGCTTGAGTTCTTCGTTGACCAAGGAGCGGATGCGGTTGTACTGGTTTTCTTCGGCATCGCCACCACCGAATTCAAAGCCCAGGCCTCCGCCACCCTTCTCGATCACCTTCGAACCGATGTTCGAGGTCATGATGATCAGGGTGTTCTTGAAGTCAACAGTGCGACCCTTCGAATCGGTGAGGCGGCCGTCCTCCAACAACTGCAGCAGCAGGTTGAACACATCGGGGTGGGCTTTTTCGATCTCGTCGAACAGCACAACCGTGTAGGGCCGTCGGCGGACCGCCTCGGTCAGCTGGCCCCCCTCGTTGAAGCCCACATATCCCGGAGGCGAGCCGATCAGCTTGCTGACCGTGTGGCGCTCCATGAACTCCGACATGTCGAGGCGGATCATCGCTTCTTCGCTGCCGAAGAAGTAGGCCGCCAGGGCCTTGGTGAGTTCGGTCTTGCCCACACCTGTGGGACCCGAGAAGATGAAGCTGGCGATCGGTCGATTGGGGTTCTTGAGCCCCACCCGAGCACGACGGATGGCCTTGGAGACGGCCTTGACGGCTTCGTCCTGGCCGATGAGCCGCTGGTGCAGCGTCTCCTCCATGTTGAGCAGCTTGGCCGACTCGCTCTCGGTGAGCTTCTGCACCGGCACCCCGGTCCAGGAGGCCACGATCTGGGCGATGTCCTCTTCGCTGACGATGGGGGTGCTGTCTTCGCCGGCTCCAGGGGTCGCCCCTGGGGTGGCCGCTTCGAGGTCGCTGCGGCTGCCCTGGGTGATGGTGCGGATCTGGTTGCGCAGCTCCACTTCCTGGTCCCGCAGGTCACCGGCCTTCGTGAAGTCCTGCTCACGCACGGCCTGCTCCTTCTGCTTCTGCACGTCCCGCAGCTGCCGATCCAGATCCTTCGCCGCCGGGGGCAGCTTGGAATTGAGGAGGCGAACACGGCTGCCGGCTTCATCGATCAGATCGATGGCCTTGTCGGGGAGGAAACGGTCGGAGATGTAGCGATCCCCCAGGGTGGCGGCCGCCACCAGGGCCTCATCGGTGATGCGCAGGCGGTGGTGCTGTTCGTAGCGCTCGCGCAGGCCCTGCAGGATCTCGATCGTGTCGATGACGGAGGGTTCGCCGACCATCACGGGCTGGAAGCGACGCTCGAGGGCGGCATCGCGTTCGATGTGCTTGCGGTACTCATCGAGGGTCGTGGCCCCGATGCACTGCAGTTCGCCCCGGGCGAGGGCGGGCTTGAGGATGTTGGCGGCGTCAATGGCCCCTTCGGCGGCGCCGGCACCGATCAGGGTGTGGACCTCGTCGATCACCAGGATCACGTTCCCTGCCCCGCGGATCTCTTCCATGATCTTCTTGAGGCGCTCCTCGAATTCACCGCGATATTTGGTGCCGGCCACCAGCAGGCCGATGTCGAGGGTGAGCACCCGTTTGTCTTCGAGAATGTCGGGGATTTCGCCCTGGGTGATGCGCTGGGCGAGACCTTCGGCGATGGCAGTTTTGCCCACGCCGGGTTCGCCGATCAGCACCGGGTTGTTCTTGGTGCGGCGCCCAAGGATCTGAATGACGCGGTCGATTTCGTTCTGGCGGCCCACCACGGGGTCCAGCTTGCCGTCGGCAGCCAGCTGGGTGAGGTTGCTGCCGAATTCGTCGAGGGTGGGGGTCTTGGTGCTGCCCTTGCCGCCGCCGCCCGCAGCCACCTCGGCGGTCTCGCCGAGCATGCGGATCACCTGGGTGCGCACCTTGGCAAGGTCGACACCGAGGTTTTCGAGCACCCGTGCGGCCACGCCTTCACCCTCGCGGATCAGACCCAGGAGCAGGTGTTCAGTGCCGATGTAGTTGTGGCCCAGTTGCCGTGCCTCCTCGAGGGAGAGCTCCAGCACTCGCTTGGCCCGGGGGGTGAAGGGAATTTCAACGGCGACGAAGCCTGATCCGCGGCCGATGATCTTCTCGACCTCGACGCGGGCGTCCTTCAGGTTGACCCCCATCGACTTGAGCACCTTGGCGGCAACGCCCGTGCCTTCGCCGATCAGTCCGAGCAGGATCTGCTCGGTGCCCACGAAGTTGTGGCCGAGCCGACGGGCCTCCTCCTGGGCCAGCATGATCACCTTGATGGCTTTCTCGGTAAACCGCTCGAACATGGGTGCGGTGCCTGCCTGCAGATGGGTCCAAGGTATCAGGATCGGCAGGGTCAGTGCGTTCCCGGCTGGACCCGCGGCGTCGGCAGAGGCTGAATCAGGTCTTTCAGAACACAGCATCTGTGCAGCAGATCGCTTGCGGTGCAGTCGTTCTGCCGAAGAAATGAGGTGCAAACCGTCGGCAATGAAACTGAAGGCAATGGTGCGGTGATCCGCCCAGCTCCGCTGAACTTCACACCGCGGGAGGGCACAGGCCATCGCCGGCGCCCCGAAGCGATCTCCATTGGATCAGGGCATCGTCGCCATTGGTGTAGTAACCGCGACGACAGCCCGCCGTGCGGAAGCCCGCAGCCGCATACAGGGCCAGGGCTGCCCCGTTGCCGCTGGCCACCTCGAGGGTGGCGCGGGTGCAGCCGCGGCCGATGGCCGCCGCCGCCAGGGCCTGCAGCAGCGCCCGCGCCAGTCCCCGGCGGCGCCAGCCCGGGTCGGTGGCCAGCACGGTGATGTGCAGTTCATCGACCACCACCCAGCCGCAGGCAATGCTCAGCAACACCCCGCCGCCGTCGTGGCCGAAGGCCAGGGACCCCGTCCGGCCCAGCTCCCCGCGCCAGAGGGCTTCGCTCCAGAACCCCCCGAGGCTGCGCCGGTCGAGGGCCAGGGCTGCGGCCCAGTCGTCGGCGATGAGCGGACGCAGCGGCGGAGGCCTGAAAGGATGGGGGGTCAACTCTTCGGCTTCAGCTTCGCCCATGACCTCCTCGCCGGCAGTGGATGCGGATCCCCAGCCCAGGATCGGAGAGGGGCTGGACCCCGGCAGTCCGAACCGCAATCTGGTGCCCATCAGCCTCGACCGGGACGGCGAGGGACGCCTGCGGCTCGCCGGTTGCGGTCTGTCCGACCTGGCACGTCGTTTCGGCACGCCTCTCTATGTGATCGACGAAGCCACCCTGCGGGCGACGTGCCGTGCCTATCGCCAGGCCCTTGACCGTCACTACCCGGGTGACTCCCTGGCGATCTACGCCTCCAAGGCCAACAGCAGCCTGGCGATCACTGCCGTGGTGGCCGAGGAGGGGCTCGGGCTGGATGCGGTCTCGGCCGGGGAGCTGCTGACGGCCCTGGAGGGGGGCATGCCCCCCGAGCGCATCGTTCTGCACGGCAACAACAAGAGTGCCGAGGAACTGGCCCTGGCCCTGCAGCACGGGGTGACCGTCGTCGTCGACAACTGGCGGGACCTGGAGCTGCTGGCCGAGCTGTGCCGGGGCCGCACGGAGGCGGTGCCGCTGCTGCTGCGCTTCACGCCCGGCATCGAGTGCCATACCCACGACTACATCCGCACCGGCCACCTCGACAGCAAGTTCGGTTTCGACCCCGACCAGCTGGAGCCGGTGCTGAAGCATCTGGCCGGCTGCCGCTGGGCCCGGCTGCAGGGGCTGCATGCCCACATCGGCTCGCAGATCTTCGAAATCGAGCCCCACCGCGACCTGGCCGGTGTGCTTGCCGACGCGCTGGCGCTGGCCCGGGGCCTCGGCCATCCCTGTGCTGATCTCAACGTCGGCGGCGGCCTGGGCATCCGCTACACCGCGGCCGATGATCCCCCGAGCATCGACACCTGGGTCGAGGCCGTGGCAACGGCGGTGGTCGAGGCCTGCCGCTCCCGGGGGCTGGACCTGCCGCGACTGCTGTGCGAACCGGGCCGCTCGCTGGTCGGCACCGCCGGTCTCACCCTTTACCAGATTGGCAGTCGTAAGCAGGTGCCCGGCTTCAGCACCTACGTGTCGGTGGATGGCGGCATGAGCGACAACCCGCGACCGATCACCTATGGGTCGCAGTACACGGCCGTGCTGGCCGACCGCCCCGATGCCCCGGCCGTGGAGCGGGTCACCCTGGCCGGCAAGCACTGCGAGTCGGGGGACGTGCTGCTGCGCGACCTGCCCCTGGCCGACTGTCGACCAGGCGACGTGCTGGTGGTGTTCGCCACGGGCGCCTACAACGCCTCGATGGGATCGAACTACAACCGCATCCCCCGGCCCGCGACCGTGATGGTCCACGAGGGCCGCAGCGAGCTTGTCCAGCGGCGGGAACGTCCGGACGAACTGCTGCGTTACGACGTTCTGCCCGAGCGGCTGCGATCGGTAGGGTGACGGCACGGCGGTGCGGGGGGCAGGGCGTTGTTCTGGCTGAGGCTGCTGCTCGACTTCGCCTGTGCCGCCGGGTTCGGGGTCCTGCTTCTCGGGCGCGTCCGTGAACCCCGCATCCTCTGGCTGCTGCGGGGGTATCTGCTGCTGGTGGCTACGGCCTGGATGGTGCAGCGCTACGTCGACCTGCCCCTCACCAGCAAGCTGCTGGAGGCCCTGGTGTTGGTCTGC
>CAMASU010000173.1 GCA_945861105.1 Synechococcus sp. UW140 | reverse complement strand
GGCGATGGGGGCGTCGCTGGTGGTCTATGGGCAGCGGCCGGCCGATCTCGCCCTGGCAGCGGCCTGCCAGTTCCGCCTGGGCCTGCCGGTGTATCTGCACGAAGGGGACCCGGTGCAGTCGGGCTTTCTGGTGGGCCTGTGGCCCTGCGGCGTGGTGCTCGAAGTGGGGCCGGTACCCCAGGGGGTGCTCTGCCCCCGGACCCTGAGGCGCACCGAACTGGGGGTGCTGACGTTGCTGGAGTTGCTGGAGGAAGCGGCCCAGGGCCGGCTGCGACTGCCCCGGGAGCTGCGGGTGCACCGTCACATCGCCAACAGGGATCTGCCGCGATCGCCCGATGGCACCCCCCTGGCCAGCGTTCATCCCGACCGACTGCAGTCCGACTGGTTGCCGATCAAGGCGGGGGATCCCCTCTTCCTGGGACGGGAGGGACCCATCCCCCTGGAGATGGGCGCCAGGGGGGAGCTGGCCACCCTCTTCGCCAACGAGGCCGCCTACGGCGAAAAGGGGATCGCCCTGGCGATCGTCGAACGATGCTCGCTGCGGTGTCCCCCCTCCTGGGCTGATGCCCTCAGGGCCGTGCTGACGGAGACGGCGGCTTGACGGGCAGCGGTTCGGAGCGACCATCCGCCGGTTTCGCCGCCGGGCTGGGGGCCGACCCCGTCGGCTTCGGCGTGGTCAACAGGGTGTTCCTGGGCTCGCCCACGACCTGACGACCGGTGGGGTCAATGGTGATCTCGGTGCGGACGGTGGGGGGCAGGTTGAGCTGCTGCCAGCCCGGACTGCCGCCGTTGAACCGGAAAGTGTGTCCCTTTGCATCCGTGCGGATGCGGCAGGGGCCGCCCCCAACGCTGAACATGCAGTCAGCGGGGCGGTATTTCTCCAATCCACCGTTGAGACGCACCGCCACATTGCGGGCGAGGTTGGCCGCCCGCTGCTCCGACAGGCCATCGGCCCGGGCCGACAGCGGTGAGGCAAGCGGCGTGGCGGGGGCAACGAGGGCGGCCAGCAGCAACAACCGTGGCAGTCGATGGAGCGGGGACACCATCACGATCCTGAGGACTTCGGCGGAGAGGCTAGGGCCGACAGCCCGAGCACCCGTCGGAAGAAGCGTTCACTGGCGTCCTGCACGAAACGCTGCACAGCCGGACTGCGGAAGCCGTGGCCCTCGTCCTCGAAGCAGACCAGCTCGACGGTGCCCCCCTGCTGTCGCAGGGCCGCCGCCAGGGCTTCGGTCTGGGCCGGTGGCACCACCCGATCGCGCAGCCCCTGGAACAGGATCACCGGCCGCCGCAGGCGATCGAGCCCGTGCAGCGGCGACCGGGCCCGGTCGACCGCCTGGGCCTGGGGCCAGGGACCGATGAGGCGATCGAGGTAACCGGCCTCGAAACGGTGGGTGTCATGGCGCAGCTGCTCCAGGTCGGTGACGGCATAGCGGCAGGCCCCCGCACGGAACACGGGGTGGGCGATCAGGGCCGCCAGGGTGGTGAGGCCGCCGGCACTGCCCCCTTCGATGGCCACGGCCGCCGGATCCGCCCAGCCCCTGGCGATGACGGCCCGGGCCGCCGCCGCACAGTCGGCCACATCAAGCTCCCCCCAGCGTCCATCCAGGCGCTCTCGGTAGTGACGGCCGAAGCCGGTGGAGCCGGCGTAATTGACATCAACGACACCCCAGCCCCGCTCGCGCCAGAAGTGGATCGCCGGCTGCAGGGCGGTGCGGGCCATGCCGGTGGGCCCACCGTGACAGCGCAGCAGCAGGGGTGGCAGACCCTCGACCGGATCCAGCGGGGGGTAGTACCAGGCCTGGCTTTCCTCGCCATCGCCACCGACAAAGCGCAGGTCGTGGGGCAGGGGCGACGGCGCGTGCGCGGAGGTCGCCGGCGGGGTGAACCGCTCGCAGGGAAGGGACACCTCCAGCAGCGCCGGCGACCGCGAGGGGTCGGCGGCCAGGCAGATCAGCCGCTGGTCGTCGGCCACCAGATCGGTGAGGTCACTCCAGGGAAGGGGGATGGTCTGCCAGGGCCGCTCAGCGGCCCCCTCCAGGGGGCGCTGGCACAACCGCCAGCGCCCATGGCCACAGAACAGGGCCAGCAGGCGGTCTCCGGCGATCGCCACGGTGCGCTGCCCGCAGACCCATTGGGGCAGGCCGCATTCGGCCTCCATCGGTCCAAGGGTTCGCCAGGGCTCCCCCGTCCCGGGCCGGCAGCGCTGAACATTCCACCAACCCGTGCGATCCGACACCACCAGCAGGTCACCGTCCGGAGTCCAGAGGGGTTGAAACAGCGACTGCGGATCGTCATCCCCGCCAGCGAGGCAGCGGGGCTGGAGCAGCTCACCCGCCGGCCCGAGGGGGGACCACCAGAGGCTGGTGCGCTCCCACGGCATCCAGGGCAGATCCCATTCCAACCAGGCCAGGCCAGCACCATCGGGGGCGAGGGCCGGCGACCCGCAGAAGCTCGACTGCTCCCGCAGCACGACGGGGTCGCCACCCTCCAGTGACAGGGCAAGAAGGCGGTCCCGGTCGTCGGCCTCGGCGACACCGATCCAGCGGCGGCGGTGGGGATCGATGAGGCCATCCCCCAGACGTTCGCCCCGGTCACCCCGCGGGAGCAGAAGACAGACCGGTGTCGCGTCCCGCCCCGGATCCAGCCGCCAGAGACCGCCGTCAGCCCCATTGACGAACACCAGATCGGCTCCGGCCACGGCGTAGAGGCCACCGCCGAACTCGTGGATGCGGCTGCGGAGATGAAAGGGCGGCGGCGTGAGCACCCGGGGCCGGTCATCCCCGGGGCCGCGGGCCATCAGGGTGAGGCGACCAGCGGCCCCGGGCAGCGACTCGGCCCAGTAGAGGCAGCCATGGTCGAGCCTGGGCTCGCGGGGGACCGGGGCAGACATGGAAACGATGGCCACCGCAGTGGATTCCTTACAATGCAGCAGTGCTTTGGGAGGAGTCCTTGGCCCTCGACTTCGCCTCCCTTGCCCGCCAGAGCGGACGGGATTCCTCGTCGGTACGGGTGCCCAAGGGTGAAGACCAGCCGGGCAGCCGCGTCATCCACACCCTCGGATCCGACGAGCTGCGCCAACCCGCCCGGCGGGTGGGCAAGGTGGATGAGCGCACCAGGGACCTGGCGCGGTCGATGCTGCGCAGCATGTATGCGGCCCGGGGAATCGGCCTGGCGGCCCCTCAGCTCGGTGAAGCCCTGCAACTGCTGGTGATTGACCTCGATCCTGAGGAAGCCGCCAACCCACCCCTTGTGCTGATCAATCCCACCATCCACGAGAGTGGGGGCGAGCTCTGCGCCTACGAGGAAGGCTGTCTGAGCATCCCGGGGGTGTACCTGCAGGTGGTGCGACCCAGTCGCATCGATGTCAGCTTTCGCGATGAGATGGGCCGTCCCCAGCGGCGCAAAGCCGATGGGCTGCTGGCGCGATGCATCCTCCATGAGATGGACCACCTCAGCGGTGTGCTCTTCGTGGACCGGGTCAGCGATCGCTCAACTCTTGAAAGCGAGCTGGCGGAGAAGGGCTTTGACCGGGACCATGTGCGTCCGATGACCTGACGCGATGCCGATGAAGCCGATTGCCGGGGTGTTCCTGGCGCTGGCCTGCGTGAGCGGCATTGCCGCCACCGGCTGTGTGTTCGAACTGGCCTATGGCGATCCCGACCTGGGGGCCGGCACCACATGGGCGATCCTGGCCTTCACCGTGCCGGCGACGCTGGTGAGCCTGCTGGTCGCGATCCGTAACAACCAACCGGGCTGAAGAGGCATGGAAACCCCCTCGGCACTTCTACGATCAGCCCGCTTCAGCGCCCCTGCCGTGTTCGCCACGACCCCCCTGCGTCTTCTGCTGGCCGCCAGCCTCTCCTGGGCGACCCTGGCCGTGACGCCCCCTGCCCTGGCGGCCCTGTTCCAGGCGCGGGATGTAAAGGGCGACTCGTTCATCCTTGTGGCCGCCCCGATCGGCGACGGCAGCAGCGCCCAGCTGAACATCTACGAACAGGTTCGCGACCGGCGCCCCTGCTTCGCGCGGGAGGGCACAGCTCCCACGGTGGTCAAGCCGCTGCTGGTGACCTTCGACTTCACCGGCATCTGCAGCCGCTACATCGACAGCAACGGGTATTCCGTGCGGGTGGGCACCACCGACTACGGCCCGGCGATGCGCCTTTCTGTGCTGCGGGAGGCCAACGAAACCCAGCTGGTGGCCCGCTCCCCGGAGGGACTCTCGGCGGTGATCGCCCGCAGCGGCGGCAGTGCGCCGGGCTTCCTGGAACTGAAGCTGGAGCCCGGCTGGCGGATCATGCGCCGCCACTTCGGTCCCAAGGCCCTCGGGCATGTGTACATCTATCGCGACAGCTGGCCCCAGTGACCAACGCCCAGGCGACTTGGTAGGATCTGAGGCTGGTTTTGGCGTAACACAGGCGACTTCATGACCCAGGTCACCGTCGGCGAGAACGAAGGCATCGAATCCGCCCTGCGGCGGTTCAAGCGGCAGGTGTCGAAGGCCGGGATCTTCGCGGACCTCAAGCGGCTGCGCCACCACGAGACCCCGGTCGAGAAGTACAAGCGCAAGGCCCAGCAACGCCGTCGCCGGCGCTGACCCCGGGAGGTCTCCCCGTCCGTCCAACGATTTGTGGAGCCTGGCCCTTCAGCCGCTCCATGCCCCACGGGATGCCCAACATGGAGGTAGCCCGAAGGAGAGATGCATGGCAGACGTCCTCAGAACCCTCCGCCACTGGTTCGGCGAAGCCGTCCAGCACGCAGTCGGCAACCCCCGCGAAGAGAAG
>CAMASU010000172.1 GCA_945861105.1 Synechococcus sp. UW140 | reverse complement strand
CAGGTTCGAGATCCGGCAGCTCCAGCAGGATCTGTTCGCTGCTTAAGCCGGCGGCATAGAGATCGAGCACATCGCTCACACGGATCCGCATGCCCCGAATGCAGGGCTTGCCGCCGCACTGCTCCGGGTTGTGGGTGATGCGCTTGTGGGCCATGGCTCCAGGCTAAGGGCCTGCTCCATGCACGAGCACCTGCCACCAGGAGCTCCGCTGCATGCGGTTTCGCCGTTCCGCTGGCCTGGAGCACGTCACCATCCGCAGCCACGAAGCAGCCATGGACAGGCGTGAGCAGGACGACCGAGGCGCTGGTCTGCGAGCGCCAGGGTCCGAGCGCAGCGAGGACTTGTCTGGCCCTGGCGCCGCAGCCGCGTCATTCGGGCCGTCGAGCTGGAGCACGACCTGCGCCACCCTGAGCAACCCTGACCGACCGGGGCGGGCCTTGCCCACATCTTGCCCACATCGCCGGGGGCCAATCCCTGAAAAGTCAATCGGGGCGACAGGATTCGAACCTGCGACCTGATGCTCCCAAAGCACCCGCGCTACCAAACTGCGCTACGCCCCGTCGCGACCAGCCTAGTCGGCGGGCTGCGGCTGGTCAGGTGCCCTGCAGCAGCGGCAGTTCCACCTCAAAGCAGCTGCCCTGGCCCGGTTGGCTGGTCACCAGGATGCGACCGCCGTGGGCCTGACAGATCTGGGAGGCGATCGCCAGGCCCAGGCCCGTGCCGCCGTCGCTGCGATCGGGGCTGGCCCGCCAGAACCGGTCGAACACCTGCGACATCTGCTCTCGGCTGAGACCGATGCCGGTGTCGGCCACCGCCACCAGCACCTGGTCCCCCCGCCGTCGGGCCTGCACCGACAGCTGCCCTTCGGGGGGGGTGTACCGCATGGCGTTATCGATCAGGTTGCGGAACAGCCGTTGCAGCAGCAGCGGTTGACCCTGCACCAGCAGTTGTGGGGTGATGTCCACCGCCAGGGCCTGGCGACGCAGGGTGATGGCATCCAGGTTCAGGTCGAGCTGGTCCTGCAGCAGACGGCTCAGGTTGACCGGCTGGGCATGCTCGAGCCGTTGTTCGTCCTGGCGGGCCAGCAGGGCACCGGTGCGCAGGGCCATGGCCTTGCCCTGGTTCCGGGCCAGGTGCACCACCCGCAGCCGTGGTTCCACCGCCGCCCAGCCGTCGAGCCGTTCGCCGGTGCCATCGCTGCTGCCGTCATCGATGGCGATCACCTCCAGCTGGGGCCAGTGCACCGCCAGGGCATGGCGCAGGGTCTCGTCGAGGGTGGCCGCTTCGTTGAAGCAGGGGATCAGCACACTCACCCCGGGGTGGGGCCCGTCGGGGGGCTGGCGCAGCCAGCGTTGGCGCCCCTCCCGTCGCACCACGAACAGCACCGCCAGGAGCATCCAGCCGATGGCCATCACCACCGGATAGGCCACCAGCACCGGGCCGATCTGCTGCATGCCGAAGGGCTCCATCAGGTGGCGGGGGCGCTGGAGTGGGCGGCAAGCACCGGGGCGATCACCGCTGGATCGGGGGTGCCCCGATGCAGGTTGTCGGGGTAATACCCCACGTGGTGCACACCCAGGTCGTAGAGGGTGCGGATCTGCTGGGCCAGCTCGGTCGAAGGCAGGTCGCGCCGCTGGCGCCAGTCGGTGCTCTGCAGTTCGAACAGGGTCCGCTCCAGTCCCCGCGGCTGGTCGGCGACACGCTCCACCAGGCGCCGCAGGAAGCGGTCGCCATCGTCATGCCGTTCCATGTACGGCATGGCCATCACGGCGGTGAAGTCGTACTGGCGCAGGGCATCATCGAGCGACTGCGAACACCACACCTCGGCCTTGGGATTGAGCACCACCTGGGCGTAGAGGTTGCGGGCGGTGCGCAGCTGGGGCTGGTTCTCGCGCACGATCGCCGCCAGATCCGCCGTCAGCCGGTTCAGGTGGCGGCTCCTGTCATGCACCCAGCGGCCCTGCAGCGGATCGCTGGCACGGATGCGGGCCAGGTCGGCGGGCAGGCCCCAGCGGCGGTACTGGGCCAGCCCCCAGGGGCTGGCGTCTTCGTAGTCCGAGAGGGTGGCGTCGTCGTGGAACAGCAGACCATCGAAGGTGGCCCGCCGCGACAGGTCTTCGTAGATCTCACGCACCGCCGCCATCGCCTGGGGGGCATAGGGGCTGAGGCGCGGATAGCCCATGGTGAGGTGGCCGCCGCGGGACGGCTGGGTCTGCACCCGCTGGTCTGCCGCCGGATGCTGCCGGGGCAGCTCGAAGGCCAGCACCGGCATCCAGGCATAGAGACGTCTGACCGGTGTGCGGGTGCGGATCTCCCAGGCCACGTGGTTGAACAGATCGGCCCGCACCGGCAGGTGGCGGTTGGGGAAATAGAGGGCATCGGCGGCGCCGTTGCCGTCGGGGTCGGCATAGGCCTGCAGATAGACGGTGTTGACGCCCATGGCGCGGATCCGTCGCAGCAGCAGCTGCAGGTTGCGTTGCCAGCTCCTGGGCGAGGCCGTCGATGCCGTTCATCTCCCGCGTCATCAACACCCGCGGCAGGGCCGCCAGGCTGGTGGTGGCGGTGATGGCCCCGTCATCGAGGGTGAGGCCCACCGGCATCCCCAGCTCGCGGGCGACGGCGACGGCGGTGGCGCTGTAGCGGCGGCTGGTCACCGCCGGTTCGGAATTGGCCTGGGGATTGGCGCTGATGCCGCGGTGCAGGTCGTGGGTGTGGCTCGCCACCTCCACCAGCCCGCTGGCGGTCATGGTGCGCAGTTGCTCCCAGCTCAGCAGCTTCTCCCGGGGCAGGGTGCCGTCGCCGAAGGGCACCAGGCCATCGGTCGGTTCGAGCCAGCGGCCCACCAGGGCCAGCACCGCCGGCGCCCGATGGCGCTGCAGCACCGGCCAGGCGGCGGTGTAGACGCTGCGGTAGCCGTCGTCGAAGCTGAGCAGCAGGGGCTTGGGGGGCAGGGCCGGGCCGCCGGCCCGCGCCCGCAGCACCTGGTCGAGACCCTCGAAGTGGTGACCCCGCTGCTCCAGTCAGTCGAGGTCGGCGGCGAACTGCTCCGGTGTCACCGCGTGATCGGGCAGAACCGCCTCGTCGGCCGGTGCGATCTCGTGGAACGCCAGCACCACCAGGCCGTCGGGCGCGGTGGCGGCGGCGGCGGGCTGGCTCCAGGGGTCACGGCTGCCGAGGCTGAGGGCCAGGGCGCTTGCCAGCAGCAGCAGGGTCAGCCGACGCATGAGGCGGAGCGGGGCCAGTGGGGGGAGGGACGCCAGGGGGCAGAGCCATCGCGGCCGCCAGTGTTGCTGTTGGCCGAGAAGAAACGGGCAAGCCGGAGGCATCGGCGCCCCCCATCGGCAGCAGGTCCGGGCCCGGCGCCGGGGGCGGCCCCAGCCTGCGCCCAGCGTTCAACCACCACCTCCCATGCCCCTGCGCCAATCCGCCGCCGTGCTGTTGCTGGCCGGCCTGTTGCCCTCCGCCGCCGTCGCCGGTGGCCTGGAGGCCGGCAGCCGCAACCGCAGCACCGACACCAGCCGCTTCGAGAGCGTCCACGACGGCTTCCGTGATGTGTCCTCCCTCACCCAGTCGGTGCAGGTCTGGCAGGGGGCGAGCCGGGCCGGGGAGGCCACCTCCGAACTGCTGCTCGATTTCGCCGTCGACCCTGGCGTGAGCAGCGGCATCGCTGCCCTCAAGGGGCGGGTGCAGCTGGGCGAAACCTTCACGGCCACCAGTTTTGATGCCAGCGGCAGCGATCGCACCGACACGATGCTGCGGCTGGTGGAGCGCTACACCAGCCATGAGCTGCAGCGGGATCAGGGTCGCGAGATCACGTCCTTCGGCCGTGTCTTCTGACGCCCGGGCGCTGCGGCTGGCCATCGCCATCGCCGTCGGGGCTGCCGCCGTTGTGGCGGCCCCGGGGCGGGCCCAGACCAGCGGCAGCAGCGCGGCGGCCGACAGCCAGGCCTTCGGGGCTGCCAGCAACAGCCAGACGAACCAGTCGGCCAGCCAGTCCTATGGCGGCAGCGTCAACAACTATCAGTACAACACCGAATTCGGGCGGGCCTCGGAGTACGGCTTCAGCACCCGTCAGCTGCGCTGCGAAGGTCCGCGGGCCTTTGTGGGGGCCTGGGCCGATCCCCAGGCCGACCAGTGGGTGGGGGGCCAGTGGGTGGGGCAGAACAGCTGGGAGCTGCGGGCCGGCGGGGGCCTCACGGTTCCCTTCGGCAGCAGCACCGCCACCTGTGTGGCGATGAGCCGCCTGCTGGAACGGCAGCTGGGGTTTGACACCGCCGTCGGCATGGTGCGGGCCTGCGCCGAACTGGCGCGGGCGGGCGTCAACCTCGACGACAGCCTGCTGGAGGCCTACCCGCCCCTGCAGGCCTGCCGGGTGGTCACGTTGGACCGCCGGCCCTGACGGCCGCCGGGGTGTCGCGCCGGGCTTCTCCGCGGAAGAGGCTGTCGAGGTAGTGGCGGCTCACGGCCCGGTCGTGGCAGCCCTGCTGGAACAGAAAGCCCGCCACCGCCGCCTGCATCAGCCTGTACTGGTCCCACTGCGGATGGTCGTTGATGAACAGTCGCATCGCGTCGAACAGGTCCTTGGGGAACTGGTTCTCGACGCTGACCATGGCCGGGGGGCTGGGGACCATCAGGGGGGCTCGGGGGGTGATGTCCCATCTGGCCATGGCCGGGGTCGTTCCGTCAAAGGGCCACCTCCGGCTCCGGTCCTTGGCCGCCGGTTGGGGTCAGGCCAGGCGGCGGCTGGTTTCCGGGCGCCGGCACTGGCCCGGTCGCCGCGGCCCCGGTGGTCCCG
>CAMASU010000171.1 GCA_945861105.1 Synechococcus sp. UW140 | reverse complement strand
GAAGAGGAAACAGTTGTTGCACTGCCCGATCAGCCGTGATCCCACGGGGGGGGAAGGGACTGCCGGTGGCCACCAGGGCGCGGCCATCGCTCCAGGCCAGCACATCGGCGGGGGTGGCCTCCGCCAGCGCCGTGGGGTTGGACAGGGGCAGCACCAGGGGGCGGTCAATCCCGTCGAGCAAGGCTTCGATCACCGGACGGGAGAACGCCCCGGCCACGGTGGAGGTGCCGATGAGCACCCCCGGCCGCACCTGGCGCACCACCTCCAGCAGCGGGATCGTTCCATCGGCAGCACGGGCGAAGGCCATCACCTCCGCCGGTCGACGCCCGTGGACCAGGGCAGCGTCAGACACCCCCGCCTGCCCCTGCAGCACAAGGCCTTGTCGGTCGATGGCCCAGATCCGCTGCCGTGCCTCGGCTTCTGTGAGCCCCTCGCGCTGCAGCAGGCGCACCAGGCGGTCGGCGATGCCGCAACCGGCGCTTCCTGCCCCGAAGATGACGATCGGCGCAGCGGTGAGGGGGCGTCCGAGACCACGGCTGCCCGCCAGCACCGCCGCCGCCGCCACACCACTGGTGCCCTGGATGTCGTCGTTGAAGCTGGGCAGGCGCAGGCGGTGACGTTCCAGCAGCCGCCTGCCGCGGCGGGCACCGAAGTCCTCCCAGTGCAGCACCGCGCCGGGAAACGCGCCTGCGACCGCCGCGACGAAGCTGTCCACGAACCCGTCGTAGGCGGCATCGTCGAGCCGCGGCTGCCGCAGGCCCGGGTACAGGGGGTCTGACAGCAGGGTGGGGTTATCGGTGCCGACGTCAAGCACCACCGCGAGGGTGCGGCGCGGATCCAGGCCGGCACAGAGGGTGTAGACGGCCAGCTTGCCCAGGCAGATCTCGATGCCGCCGATCCCCTGGTCCCCCAGACCCAGGATCCCCTCGGAATCGGTGACGAGCAGCAGATCGGGCGGAACCGGCACGGCCTGCCGCAGCAGCTCCTCGAGGCGACCCTGCTGGGGAGCGGCAAGGAACAGACCGTCGATGGGGGTGCGGTAATCCCGGGAGAAGCACTGCACGGCCCGCCCGACGGTGGGTGTGTACACCACCGGCAACACCGCTTCGATGTGGTCCTCCAGAAAGCGGTGGAAGAGCACGCCATTGCTGCGCCTGAGGGACTGGACCAGGGCGTAGCGGGCCAGATCGTCGTCCAGGGCATCAAAGGCCCGCCGGACACGCTGCACCTGCTGCCCGAGGGTTTCGACCTGCCAGGGCAGCAAGGCCTCCAGGCCCAGCCGACGTCGTTCGTCCCGGTCGAAGGCCGTGCCGCGGTTCTGCCAGGGGTCGGCCAGCAGGGCAGGTCCCGACAACGCTCCCTCGGCGGCGGCGGTCACGGCGGTACGGGCAGAGGCCCCACTGTGCCATTCACGGACGATCACGAAGGCGGCACGACATCCGCAGCGGTGCCCCTTGATTTACATTTCAAAGTCGTTTAAATCGGTGGTTAGCAATGGGCACTGGCCTCGGATCCCCCCTGCTGGCCCTCGTGGGCCTGCTGACGGTTCTCCCTGCCGGTGCCAGGGCCGGCGACACCACCGTGGCCCGCGCCGAAGCCGGACCGGCGACGGTGATCCTGTCGCTGCAACGCCGGGAGATCAGCGTGGAACGCGACGGGGCCCGCTTCGGCCCCTGGCCGGTGGCGGTGGGAGCACCGGAAAGCCCGACGCCACGGGGATCCTTCGCGGTGCTGAGCAAATCGATCAACCCGCGTTACGAGAGCACCAGCACCGGTGTCGTCCATCCGGCCGTGGGGGCCGCCAGCCCCCTGGGTGAACGCTGGATCGGCTTTCTGTCGAGCGGCGGCGACAACTACGGCATCCATGGCACCCCCTGGCCCGTGTGGGTCGAGCGGCGGGAGGCCGTCTCCCATGGCTGCGTGCGCATGCTCAACGCCGATGTGAAGGCCCTTTACGACCTCGTCGAGGTGGGCACCCCGGTGCTGATCCGCGACTGAGGCGGCCGCCACCAACCCCCAGACGGTCGAGCCGCTGTTGTTCGGCGGAACTGACCCGTCTCCAGACCCCCGGCTCGAGATCCGTCAGGTCCAGGGGCGGACCACCATCCAGCAGATCGATCGCCACCCGCAGCAGGCGCAGGGTCGGGCAGCCGACCGCTGCGGTCATGCGTCGCACCTGACGGTTGCGCCCCTCCCGCAGCTCCAGTTCAAGCCAGGTGGTGGGGACCGTGGCACGGCTGCGGATGGGCGGCTCGCGCGGCGGCCAGGGGACGGCATCGGTCTCCAGACGCCGCACCAGGGCCGGCCGGGTGGGTCCGTCCCGCAGCATCAGTCCTTCGGCCAGCTGCTGCAGGGCGCTGGCCGTGGGCTCCCCCTCCACCTGGACGTGATACCGCCGCGGATGGCCGAAGCGCGGATCGGTGAGACGGCGCTGCAGGGCCCCATCGGCGGTGAGCAACAACAGGCCCTCGCTGTCGGCGTCCAGGCGGCCGGCGGCGTACACCCCCGGCACCGGCACCAGCGGCGCCAGGGTGCCCCAGCGACTGCCCGCCTCCGGGGTGAACTGACTCAGCACCCCGTAGGGTTTGTGCAGCAGCAGCGTGGCGGGGGCCGAGCCGTCCATCGGCTTAAACTGGGTCAGTTCTTTTGTTGTGACCTGTCCGCTGCATGATTGAAACTTCAGGTGTGATCGAGAAGGAGCAGGGCAACGGGTTCTATCTGGTCACCCTGGAACAGCCTGCAGGTCACCAGTGCCTCTGCCGTGCAGCCGGCAAACTCACCAAGTTCCGCATCAAGCTCCTGGCCGGCGACAAGGTGCTGGTTGAAATCAGCCCCTACGACCTGAGCCGCGGGCGCATCACCTATCGGGAGCGCAACGCCGGAGCCCCTCCGGGCGGCGGTCGGCCCCCGGGGGCACGCCGCCGCTGAGGGCAGCGGTCTCAGGCCACCCCGGCCAGCAATCCCTCGATCGCTTCGCGCACGACCCTGCGCTGCTGCACCCCCCGCCATTGCTGTTTGAGGTCCTTGCGCAGGAACAGCTGCACGGTGGGGGTTCCGGTGACACCGGCCTGGGCGGCGATGTCGGGATCCACCTCCAGATCGATCTCGACACCCTGGGCGGCTCCCCCCAGCTCACTGAGCACCCGCTTGAGCTGCGGCTTGAACACATGGCAGGGGCCACAGCTCGGTGAGGTGTAGACCACCAGCAACGGCCGATCGCTTTCGTGATACAGCCGTCGCAGGGCATAGCTGCCTCCCTGCCAGAGGGCTGCGGGATCGAAGCTGGCCTCGGTGACGGGGGTGGTCGGCTGGGGCAGATCAGCGGCCACCGGATCCACGGGTTCACGGGCAACCGTCACCGCCAGATCGTGATGGCTGAGCCAGCGCTCGGCGGCCAGGGCCGCCTGGCAGCCGCTGGCGGCAGCGGTGATGGCCTGCCGCCACTGGGGATCCGCCACATCCCCGGCGGCGAAGACCCCTTCGATGCTCGTCTCGGGGCCGCCCGGTCGGACCACGACATAACCAGCCGCATCGAGCTGCAGCTGCTCCTGCACCAGCCGGGTGTTGGGGGTGTGGCCAATGGCATAGAAGAGCCCCCGCACCGACAGCACCTCGGCCGGTTCACCAGCGGCATCCAGCAGGTGCAGGGCCTCGAGCCAGTCGGCACCGCTGAGGTGGCCCACCTGACGATTCCAGTGCACCGTGATGCGGGGATTGGCCAGCACACGGTCGGCCATGGCCCGGCTGGCCCGCAGCTCACCCCGACGAACGATCAGATGCACACGGCTGCCGTATTTGGTGAGGTAGACGGCTTCCTCACAGGCCGAATCCCCACCACCCACCACCGCCAGTTCGGCATCGCGGAACTGGGGGGTGGCCCCATCACAGATGGCACAGGCGCTGATGCCACGGCTCCAGAAGGTGTCCTCGCCGGGGCGGTGCAAGCGGTTCGCCCTGGCCCCGGTGGCCAGGATCAGCGCCTGGGTGCGCAGGGTGCGGCCGTCGACGGTGACGGTGAAGGGCCTGCTGCTGAGATCCAGCGACTCCACATCGGCCTCGATCAGCCGCGTGCCCCAGCGCTCGGCCTGGGCGCGGCAGCGGTCCATCAGATCGGGTCCCTGGATGCCATCGGGGAAGCCGGGGAAGTTTTCGACGTGGGTGGTGGTCATCAGCTGCCCCCCCGGAATGCCACCGTCCTGATAACCGGTGATCAGCAGTGGGGCGAGGTTGGCCCGGGCGGCGTAGATGGCGGCGGTGGTACCGGCAGGACCGGAGCCGATCACCACAAGGTTTTCGATCGACCCGTCGGACATGGCCACGGCTGTTACGCGGAATCAGTTCGCATAGACCTTAGCGGCACCGCCAGGGGTGCACGGAGGGAAACCGGGCATCCCAGCAGCCAGTCGCCCCACTCGGCCGTCAAGGCATAGACCGTTTCGTAATCCGCGTGGGCCTCCAGGAGGGCCAGGCGCTGCTCCACCCAGAGCAGATTGCCGGCGATGCAGGGCTGCAGCGACAGTCTCTCGTCCACGGGAGATCTCCGGATGGGTCCCAGGTTGGGGCGGGTCAGACCTGCGTGGGGGCAGGTGCAGCAGACCATGGCAGTTTTCCGGCAGACAAGATGTATTAGGGCGCACGGCGCCTCAGAGGGTCGTGCCGTCGTAGCTGTCGACCTGCAGCGAACGGGGAACGGCCGGACCCGTCTGCAATTCCCGGGGCAATCGGGACCAGGGATCCTGAAGCGGCTGCGACAGCACCGGCATCCCCGGCAGCGGCATCCCCGGCAGCGGAGGCAGTGGCGGC
>CAMASU010000170.1 GCA_945861105.1 Synechococcus sp. UW140 | reverse complement strand
TGTACGGTTCGGTGAACCCCGTCCCGTGAGCCGGGGGGGGCCTCGCCCCACCTACCTGACCCTGGTGGACCACGGCAAGGTGTATGTGACCGATCTGCCCCAGCTGTCGGATGGCCAGCTGGACACCGTCGGCCAGGAAGCTGAATCGGTGCTCGACAGCCTCCAGCGGCGGATCGCCGAACTCGAGGAGCAACTGGGGGCGGGTTCGCGCGACGACAGCATGATCCGCGCCTGCACCAAGCGTGACGTCACCGAGCGGTTTCTGAGGGCCATTGCCGACGAACGCCAGCGCCGGCAGCTCAATCCCCATCTGCGCACCGCAGCGGCCGAATCCCTCGCCCGCGCCTTCATGGAGGTGGCTCGTCACCGACTGCCCGGCTCAACCTTCGATTCACTGCTGCAGGAGGCCCTGACGGCCTGTGAAGCCCGCGAAGACCCCGGTCAGGAGGAGGAGTCATTGGAGCCCCTGCCGATCCTGCCGGTGGTGCTGAGTCCCGAGCTGGGCTGAGCCGACCGGGTCGACGCAAGCCGGGGACTCATTCCCCCCGGCTCCCCAGCAGGTGGGACACCACCAGGGCATCGAGCACACACACCAGTGCCGTCGCCCGCCAGAACACCGTCAGCAGCTGCCCCCCCGCGCCCAGTGAGAGGCCAAGGCACACCACGCTGAGAACGATGTCCAGCGCCAGGGCCCGACGCAGAAGGGGGCTGGGAAGATGCGGCATCAGGAGCTGGTGAAGGGGTTGGCCGGCATCCGTTGGTCCAGCTTGCCAGCCTCGGCATCGATGGCCTCCCGCTCCGCGTCGGCCAGACGCCAGCCCAGGGCGTCGTCGATGGCCGCCACCTGCCCGGGCCGCCGCAGGCCCACGATGGGCAGCGCCCCATGGGCCCGGCACCAGTTGAGACAGACCGCCGTGGGGGTGGTTCCTCGGGCGCGGGCCACCTCCGCCAGCAGGTGCTGCAGGGGCTGGAGACCAGGCAGCAGTCGCCGGAACAGCAATCCCCGCAGACCGGCCGGCAACGGGTCCTGCAGGGACCAGCGGCCGGACAGCAGCCCGAGGGCCAGCGGGCTGTAGCCCAGGGCGTCGATGGCCAGTTCGCGGCAGACACTGAGCACGCCTTCGGGGGCCAGGGGATCGCGGCAGAGGGGGGAGAGCTGCACCTGCACACTGCGGAGCCTCACCCCCCGCTGAGCCAGCCAGCCATGCCAGCGGCGCAGGCGCCGGGGTCCCATGTTCGAGACGCCCAGCTCCCTCACCACACCGGCCTCCACCAGATCCGCCAGGCCCTGCAGCAGATCGTGTTCCTGCCAGGGGGCATAGCGGGCCGTGCTCCAGTGCAGCTGCACCCGGTCGAGGCGACCCCGCAGGCGGCAGCGGGAGGCGGCCAGGGGCCGGTCGAAGGCCCGGCGCCCGAGCCGCCAGGGATACGGGGCCAGCTTGGTGGCGATGACCAGATCGGCAGGCAGGGGGCCCTGGGCCACCGCCGCCCCCAGAAGGCGCTCGCTGCACCCCCGCAAGGCACCGGTGCCGTATGAATCGGCGGTGTCGAACAGACGCACGCCGGCCTCGACGGCCGCCCGGACGGTGGCCGGCAGCAAGGCATCATCCCGGGCGGGGTCGTAATCCCAGACCAGCCGATTGCCCCAGGCCCAGGTGCCGACGCCGATGCCCGGCAGTGCTTCGACGGCGGCCATGATGCCCCCAGTGACCTGGCGCACCATGGAGGATCCCACGCCGCCCGACCGTTTGGCGTCGCCGCCTGCACCGACGGAGGCCAGCGACCGTGCCGCCGCGGCCGATCCGGTGCTCTGCCGCCACTGCGGTCGCACGGCCAGCAACGGCCGCACCTGCGAGGGCATCTGCGTCAGCGACAGCCAGTACTGATGACCCCGCAGGCCATGGGGGGGGACAATCAGCCGGTCTGCCGCTGCGCGATGGTCCACCTCCGTCCCATCCTGGCCTCGCTGGCCCTGCTGGCGCCGCTGCTCCTCGATGCCCCACCCGCCCGTCCGGCCGTTGAGGGCGTCGGCCGCTGGCAGGTCACCCCAACCGAGTGCCGCAGCCAGCTGGATGGCCAGCCCGGGGGCGCCTGCCAGCGCCTGGTGATCGACCAGCGCCTCGACGGGCTGCTCGCGATCCGCTTCCTCGCCCGGGGCGCCCAGCCGGAGGAGGCCAGTCAGATCACCTTCGCCGGCAATGCCGACAGTGGCCTCACCTGCGCCAGGGGGCGCTGCCGCCTCAATGGCCCGCTCACCGTCGTGCTGAGCAGCCTCAGCGAGGTGGAGTTCGACGCCAAAGGGGTGGCCCGGGAACTGCCCAGGGCCTGGCCGGTGGTGGGCGAATGCCGCCTTGAGCGCAGCAGCCTCAGCTGCCAGGCCAAGGCGCTCGAAGGTCAGCAGTGGCAGGCCGAGGCCCGCTTCTGAGGCCCGGTCTGAGCTCAGGGAGTCACCACGCCGCGACCACCCCAGGTGTCGCCCAGCTGCCAGCGCAGGAGAGGCCCGGCCCCCTGGGCCACCAGCCTCAGCCGCTCCCCGGCCCGCACGTAGTCGAAGGCACAGAAGCCTGCCCCTGTCCCACTGCAGGCAAGCAGCGACGGCAGCTGACGCTTGATCTCGCGGCTGCGCGGATCGATCGGCCTGGCGTCGAGGGCTTCAGGTGAGAGCTGCCAGCCCTGGCGCAGCAGCTGCTGATGCAGCGCCGGGATGGGCGTGCCCACCTGCAGCGGCGGCAGCGCGGGGGGAAGGGTCAGCAGCAGCGGCAGCAGGACCATCGCGACGGCGGCGGCATCTCTTCCTCCGTCATGGCGCCGGAATGCCGCCCCAGAGCGAAAAATAACAATGTTGTCGCACTGTGGGTCCCGGAAGGGAACCCGAGAAGGCGGCACCCAGATTCGAACTGGGGATAAAGGATTTGCAGTCCTCTGCCTTACCACTTGGCCATGCCGCCAGGCCAGGAGTCAAACTCCTTGATTGGATGGTATCAGTCGCCCCATGGCCGACCGGCTGCTGGTCCTCAGCAATGGCCACGGTGAAGACCTGATCGCCCGTCGCATCCTCGAGGCCCTGGGGCAGCGTCGACCGGAACTGCCGCTGAGCGTGCTGCCCCTGGTGGGGGAGGGGGACGCCTTTGCGGGGCTGGCGCAGCTGCAGCGGCTCGGTCCCCTGGCGACACTGCCCAGCGGCGGCTTCTCGAACCAGAACCTGGGGGCTCTGCTGCGCGACCTCTCCGCGGGCCTGCTGGAACGCACCCTGGCCCAGCGCCAGGCGGTGCGGCGCTGGGCCAGGAATGGTGGCGCCGTCCTGGCCGTGGGCGATCTGCTGCCGCTGCTGCTCGCCTGGGACAGTGGGCTGCCGTACGCCTTCGTCGGCACCCCCAAGAGCGACTACACCTGGCGCAGCGGCCCCGGCCGCAGCCCTTTGGCCGACTGGGTGCACGGCTGCAAAGGGAGCGAATGGGACCCCTGGGAGTGGGCCCTCATGGGCCACAGTCGCTGCCGGCTATGCGCCTGCCGCGATGGGCTCACGGCCCGCGGCCTGCGGCGCCGTGGGGTGCAGGCCCTGGCCCCGGGCAATCCGATGATGGATGGCTTCTCCGCGGACGCCCCCCCGGCCTGGCTGGCCGGGCATCAGCCGCTGCTGCTCCTGCCGGGATCCCGGGATCCCGAGGCCCGACGCAATCTGCGGCGCCTGCTGGAAGCTTTGCCCCGATGCCGCCGTCGGATCGACGGGGGATCGCGGTTGCTGCTGCTGCCCACGGGGCGCCAACCGGCGGCCACCGACCTGGCAGATCTGCTGCAGGCCGGCGGGTTCAGGCCCCACCCCATCCCCGCCGGCAGCGGCGCCGCCTCAGCCTGGCAAGACACCGCCGGCGATCTGCTCCTCCATGGCCCCGGGCTCTTCAGCCGCTGGGCCCCCTGGGCCACGGTGGCCCTGGCCTGTGCCGGCACCGCCACCGAGCAGTGCGTCGGCCTCGGGGTCCCCGCCCTGTCCCTGCCGGGCCCCGGCCCGCAGTTCCAGGCGGGATTCGCCCGTCGCCAGAGTCGTCTGCTGGGCGGTGCCGTGGCGGTGTGCCCCGATGCCGCCGGGCTGGCGGTCCAGCTGGACCGGCTGCTGGACGACCCTGATCTGCGCCGCCGCCTGGGGAACCGGGGCCGCCGGCGCATGGGGGCCGCCGGCGGCGGTGGGCGCCTGGCGGACCTGCTCGCCGAACGGCTGCTGGCAGCGCCCCCCTGAGTCCAGGATCAGGACCGGTGTTCGAAGATCGAACCGAAGTGCAGCCGGTCCAGCTCGGCCATCACCGGAATGCAGGCAAAGCAGCGCTGGGCCAGCGCCAGCCGGTCCTCGCGTTCGAGCATCCACTGCAACCGATCCCGGGCCGGCAACAGGTAGCGGACGTCGTTGGCGGCATAGGCCAGCTGGGTGTCCGAGAGTTCGTCCACCCGGCCCCAGTCGCTGCTCTGGGCCTGCTTGTCAAGCTCCACCCCCACCAGCTCCTGGACCACGTCCTTGAGGCCGTGGCGGGGGCTGTAGGTGCGGGCCAGACGGCTGGCGACCTTGGTGCAGAAGATCGGCTGCACCTGGATCCCCAGGCCGGCGGCCAGGGCGGCCACATCGAACCGGGCGAAATGGAAGACCTTCTCGATCGACGGGGCCTCCATCAGCTCCCTCAGCCGTGGCGCCTCCGTCTGGCCGCGGGCGATGCGGATGCAGCAGACCCGGTCCTGGTCATCACAGAGCTGCACGAGGCAGAGACGATCGCGGCCGTGCACCAGCCCCATGGCTTCGGTGTCGACCGCCAGGGCGCCGGCGTCGCCGTAG
>CAMASU010000169.1 GCA_945861105.1 Synechococcus sp. UW140 | reverse complement strand
GCCCGATGACGGTCCAGAGGTAAATCGACAGCAGCAGGGCGGCCACGCCGTAGAGACCCATCACCAGTCCCTGGGGCACCCAGAGCAGTTCGGCCGGGTGTCCCACGGGCAGGAGGTCGCGCCCCAGCCGGCTGGAGGCGCTGGTGAGCAGAAACCCCAGGCCCCCGACGGTGACGGCGGCGGCCACCACAATGTTGGACAGGCGGCGGGAGCCGACCACGGGCTGGTCGATGCACTCGCTCATCGGGCTTGAAGACAGGTGTGGGACGGAGGCATCCTGCCCGACGGACCCCTGCCCCGGGGACCCTGGCGGCACCGGCGCCGCCAGGGGGGACCGTGAAGAAATGCTTACGATCCCAGGGCCCGGCTCGGTTTCAGCCCGTTGCCGAGGGCCGCGGCTTCCCAGGAAACGTTGTTACCATCGCCCGGTATCCGACCTCTCAGCGGGATTTCCCGCGCATCTTCACGATGACGATTGCAGTAGGGCGGGCGCCGGCCGGCCGGGGATGGTTCGACGTCCTCGATGACTGGCTGAAGCGCGACCGCTTCGTGTTTGTGGGCTGGTCCGGCCTGCTCCTGTTCCCCTGCGCCTACCTGGCGCTGGGTGGCTGGCTGACCGGAACCACCTTCGTGACCTCGTGGTACACCCACGGGATCGCCAGCAGCTACCTGGAGGGCTGCAACTTCCTGACCGCCGCCGTGTCGACGCCGGCCGACTCGATGGGCCACAGCCTGCTGCTGCTGTGGGGCCCCGAGGCCCAGGGAGATTTCGTGCGCTGGTGCCAGCTGGGGGGCCTGTGGGCCTTCGTGGCGCTGCACGGTGCCTTCGGTCTGATCGGCTTCATGCTGCGTCAGTTCGAGATTGCCCGCCTGGTGGGAATCCGCCCGTACAACGCGATTGCCTTCTCGGGGCCGATCGCGGTGTTCGTGAGTGTGTTCCTGATGTACCCGCTGGGTCAGAGCAGCTGGTTCTTCGCCCCGAGCTTCGGCGTGGCGGCGATCTTCCGCTTCCTGCTGTTCCTGCAGGGCTTCCACAACTGGACCCTGAACCCGTTTCACATGATGGGCGTGGCGGGCATCCTGGGCGGTGCGCTGCTGTGCGCCATCCACGGAGCGACGGTGGAGAACACCCTGTTCGAGGATGGCGAAGGTTCGAACACCTTCAAGGCGTTCGAGCCGACCCAGGAAGAAGAGACCTACTCGATGGTGACGGCCAACCGTTTCTGGAGCCAGATCTTCGGGATCGCGTTTTCGAACAAGCGCTGGCTGCACTTCTTCATGCTGTTCGTGCCAGTGATGGGCCTGTGGACCAGCAGCCTGGGCATCATCGGCCTGGCGCTGAACCTGCGTGCCTATGACTTCGTGAGCCAGGAGATCCGCGCGGCGGAGGATCCTGAGTTCGAGACGTTCTATACGAAGAACATCCTGCTGAACGAAGGTCTGCGCGCCTGGATGGCACCGGCAGACCAGCCCCACGAAAACTTTGTCTTCCCTGAAGAGGTTCTGCCCCGCGGCAACGCCCTTTGAGGTCCGATCAGCCCCTGGCTGTTGGTTGACACCGTCTCCAACCACCTCCCGTTTGCCGGGGGGTGGTTTTTTGTGCCTCCGCCGTTCAACGCTCCAGGCCAGGGCTCGTTACGATCGTCGTGTTCTGCTGACAGTGGGGTGGAGGGCTGTGGCCGGGTCAAGCCCGGTCCTTCCCTCCGCAGGCTCCGCCGGTCAGCGCCATTCCATGAGGAGGAGGTGCCCGTGCCCGAGAGTTGTTCTTTCAAGGGTCTGCTGATCGCGGAGAACGCCGTCTGATTCAGAACGTCTCACCCTGATCATCCGGTTCCGCGCCAGAGCGGACCCGGCGAGAGCCCCCACAGTGGTTTCGACCGTTGTGGGGGCATCGTTCATGGGACCCACCAACCAATCTCAGGGAGCCGAACCCAGGGGCAGGCGGTGCAGATAGCTGTCCGTTGATCGATCCCCTGGCGTGGCCCCCGCCAGCAGCCGTCGCAGGCGCTCCTTCTCCGGCCCCTCGGCGAAGGGCGCATAACTCTCGATCCGTTGCCACAGCCCCACCACATGGGTCGCGCCCTCCAGCTGCCGTTGCCGCAGCAGGGCGGCATCCACGGCCCCCGGTTGCTGCAGCCAGCCCTTGCGATGGCTGAGGTACAGCAGGGTGGGATCGCCGCCGGTGACGCTCACCAGCAGGGCTCCTGCCGGTGTCTCCCGGCTGACCCGCTGGGCCAGGGCCCAGGTGGGATCTGTCGCAGGCTGCTCCCGGGCCCAGTAGTCAACCGAGAGGATCAGCAGGCTGGTGATCAGCAGCAGGCCCAGCCCGAAGGGCAGTAGTCGCCGCAGTGCCGGGCCACCGGCCTCCACCAGCCGCGTGCAGCCCAGGCCCACCAGCGGGCAGGCGAAGAGAAGCAGCGGCAGCTGGTAGTACTCATGGATGTGGCTGCTGGCCGGTGCCAGGGCACCGGCCAGCAGCACCGCCCCCAGGCCGATGGGCAGGATGCGGGCTGCAGGCTCAGGCGGCAGCCCCCGCCACCCCAGCACCAGGGGCACCAGCCCCAGCACCGCCAGGCCACGCACCACGAACCGCAGCAGCACGTCGAGCCAGTAGCCCGGCCCCAGCAGGTCGGTCCAGCTGTAGCGCGAGGCCTTGGCTCCCCAGAACCCGAAGCTGAGCCCGGTGCTGCGGTACAGGCCATGGGCATGGGCGTACCAGAGGACCGTGGCCGCCACCACCCCCAGCAGCACCAGCCAGGGTCCTGGCCGGCGCACCAGGTCCAGACCGTGGCGACACCAGCCGAGCCAGAGCAGGGGCAATCCCAGCCAGACCAGGGGCAGCACCTTGATCAGGGTGGCGAGCCCCAGGCCCAGCCCCACCAGGGCCAGGTCCCGCGGGCGGCCGTGGTCGTGCCAGGCCACACCCCGTTCCAGGGTCAGCCCGGCCGCCAGCAGCAGCAGGGCCTCGGGCTGCACGCTGCGGCCGTAGAACACCGACAGGGGCACGACGGCAAAGGTGAGGGCCCCCCACCAGCCGGCCTGCTGCCCCAGCAGCCGATTGCCGAGCCGCTGCACCAGCACCAGGGCGCCGAGGCTGCAGGCCAGACTCAGCAGCCGCGCCAGCACCTCATGGACCCCGAACAGGCCATAGAGCTGCGCCACTGCATAGGAATAAAGGGGAAAGTCGGTCTCGGCAAAGCCGCTGCCGGCCCCCCCCCAGTCCACCTGCGGCAGCCAGAGGGGGAGGTGCTGCTCATGGAAATTGCGGGCCAGGCCGGCGGTGTCGGCCTGGCGCCAGCTGTGCACCCCCAGGATCGGCGCCTGGATCTGCACCAGCCGCAGCCCCGTGGCCAGGGCTGCGGGAAGCCACCAGGGGCCCGGCAGGGCACGGTCGGCCCGGGTCATCAGTAAGGAACGTTCCAGACGAAGCGCGACGAGGCCGCGTACTTCCAGACGAAGTCGACCAGGATTCCCGACAGCAGGGCAAGGATGGCCAGGGGACCATCGTGCAGGCGTGTGTAAACGACCGTCGAGACACCGACGTTGGCGGCCATGCCCAGGGATGACACCAGCAGGAATTTGGCCAGGCCCAGGGCGAGCCGTCGTCCCCGCAGGCGTCCCATGCGGAAGGTGAGGGCGTTGTTGATCAGGTAGTTGGAGCTGGCGGCCGTGATCACTGCCACCACTTGGGTGGGCAGAAAGGCCAGGCCTGCATCCCGCAGCAACAGATAGATGGCCAGGTGCACCACGGTGCCGCTCAGGCCCACCAGGGCGAAGCTCACGGCCCGCCGCGGCACCAGCCGCAGGGTGGCTGTGTGCACGATCGACACCAACCAGTCCCAGACGATGGCGTTGTCGAGTTTCGAAGCCCCGCTCACCCGTGGCTGGAAGCGCAGGGGGATTTCCTCCACCGTCAGCCGACCTTTGCTCACTGCCAGCAGCTCGTAGAGGAACTTGAAGCCGGCCACATCCACCTGTCGGATGGCC
The DNA here is from genome assembly GCA_945861105.1 of Synechococcus sp. UW140. Classification (GTDB taxonomy): domain Bacteria; phylum Cyanobacteriota; class Cyanobacteriia; order PCC-6307; family Cyanobiaceae; genus CAIQIA01. The sequence goes on along the minus strand of CAMASU010000169.1, from coordinate 839 downwards.
CAGCCGCAACGACCGGGGCGGAGGGCGAAGAAGCCGCTCATGTAGTCGGTCAGCTGACTGTAGGCCGGCAGGGTGAGCCGGGCCAGACGGTTGGCGCGCTCCGACCCCTGGCGGCGGGCGGCCGACAGTCCCGTGAGCTGGGCATCGGGGTGGAAGCGGCTGCCCACCACGAGATCGGCGTCCGTGGCCAGCAGCCGCTCCACCGCCAGCACGACCGCCGCAGGTTCGTGCTGCCCGTCGGCATCCATGACCACGGCCACCTCGCCACTGGCGGCCAGCAGCCCCTCGCGGATGGCGCTCGACAGCCCATGGCGTCCCACCCGCAGGATCAGATGCACCCGCGGATCATCGCGGCTCAGCTGTTTCACGGCTTCGGCGGTGCCGTCGGGCGAGTCGTCGTCCACCACCAGAATCTCGAGCCGGTGGCGCTGGCCCAGCAGCTGCCGCAGGCTGTCGGCCATGGCCCCCACCGAACCCCGTTCGTTGTAGGTGGCCAGCACCACCGTGAGGCTCTGGGCCGGGGACGGGTCGGTCACGGAACGGCTGGGCAGCGCCAGAGGCGCCAGCCATCCTGATCGCTGGCCGCCAGCCGACACCGGTGCCCCGCCGGAGTGGGCACCGGCCCCGGCCCCTGGCTGAGCAGCTGCAGCGTCGCCCCGGCCGGGATGGAGGTGCGGGCGAGGGGCAGCAGGCGCCGGCCCGCCCCCCAGCTGAGGCTGGGCCGTTCGGATTGCTGCCACAGGGCCAGGGGGTCAGCCGGGGCCGCCTGCCGTGCCAGGGCCACCGCCGGTCCCACCGGGGCACGTTCGTTCAATTCCCAGTGCCAGTGGGGGCTCTGC
>CAMASU010000168.1 GCA_945861105.1 Synechococcus sp. UW140 | reverse complement strand
ACGGTGGTCGGTGGCGGCTCGGGCTGGATGGCGGCCCAGCCCCTGGGCAGCCGCTTCGCCTTTGACGAGGTGGCCACCGAGATGATCCGTGTCAGCGACAACACCGCCACCAACCTGCTGATCCAGCGCCTCGGTGGCAAGGAGGCGCTGAACCGCCGCTTCCAGCAGCTGGGGCTCAGCGGCACCGTCATCCGCAACTGGCTGCCCGACCTGGAGGGCACCAACACCACCACCCCACGGGATCAGGCCCGCACCATCGCCCTCGTCGAGACCGGCCGCGAACTGTCACCCCGGGGCCGGGACCGCTTCCGCTCGATCCTCGGCACCTCCGGCACCGACACGCTCATCCCCAGCGGCTGGCTGCGGGGGGCCGGTGGCGCCGCCGCTGCGGCCGGCAACGACGTCAATGACGGCCTGCTCAGCCGGGGGTTACGGGTGCTGAACAAGACCGGCGACATCGGCACCGCCTACGTCGATTCAGCCCTGATCGAGCTGCCTGATGGCCGCCGGGCCGTGACCTCCTTCATGGTCAAGGGGCCCTTCAATGACCCCCGCTCAACTGACATGATCAGGGCCCTTGCCGCCGCCGCCGCCCAGAGCCTGAACCGCTGACCCTCCCATGCACCGCCGACTGCTGCTGATCAGCCTCGCCGCCGCCGCCGCTGCCCTGCCCGGGCGGCTGCAGGCCCAGGGGGCTCCCGCCGCCGCCACCGAGCAGCTGCGTCCCCAGGAGGTGCGCGCCCTGCCCGGCGGCCTCGACCGGGTGCCGATGGTCAACGACAACAACCCCGAAGTGGTCAAGGGTCCGGGCATCCTGCTGTCGACCTTTGATGGCCGCGGACGGGGGGTGCCGGCCGCCCACCTCGACGTGCCCCTCGAGGGGCCGTTTGAACTCTTCAGCCACCACATCTTTGCCGGCCAGGGCCGTGAACCCTCCAGCACCCTCTGGCTGGGGGTGGTGGTCGGCAACCGCAGCGACCGGCCTGTGCGGCTGCGGGTGCCCGCCGGGGCCAGCTGGCTGTCGCAGCCCGATGCCCCCTTCCTGCCGCTGCCGGGACAGCTCGAGCACGATGGCACCAGCGTCTACGCCGGCCCGGGCGGTCGCGTGGCCGGCGACCTGCTGGCCGGCATCCCCAGGTCAGCGGCCCTGCCCGCCGAGCTGACCCTGGCGCCACGGGCCACCGATCTGCTGCTGGCGCTGCCGGTGCCGGTGCGGGGACTCGATCCGCTGCTCAACGGCCGCACCCTGCAATTGCGCCTCGACAGCGATGGTCCGGTGTCGCTGGCGACCCTGGCCCTGATCAGCGGTGAGAGCCCACCGGCCCGCGAGGCCTGGCTGGCCCTGCTGGAGGGGGAGCTGAGCGAGAAGGAGCACCCGCCGACGCCGCGGGGGGCACCGGGACGGATCGTCTATTCACGGGTCAGCGGTGTGCAGACCGGCAGCCGCTGGAGCGGCGTGCTGAGCGATCCGGGTCGGCCGGATCTGGTGATCGGCGAGCGGCCGGTGTCGTGGCCCCTGGCCAGCCTCGTGGGCGGCACCCTCGGCACCGGCCAGGTGCAGTCGGCCCCCCTCAGGGCCTTCTATCCGGGCACCGCCTGGGAGGCCCACGGCAACTACGGCGTGCTGTACGACCTGGACCTGCCGCTGCACAATCCGTCGGCCCAGCCCCAAACCCTCAGCCTGGCGCTGGAGATGCCCCTCAAGGGCGACCGCAACGAGGGGGGGCTGCGGTTCCGGCAGCCGCCGGGGTCGGCGGTGTTCTTCCGCGGCAGCGTCGAGCTGCGGGGGTTGCCGGGGGGTGGCCGTCGCTTCCTCCATCTGGTGCGCCGCCAGGGGGAGGCGGGGGAGCCCCTCACCACCGTCAGCCTGGCCCCCGGCGAGCGGCGGCGGCTGCGGCTGCGGCTGATCATTCCCGCCGACATCACGCCGGTGCCGGTGCTGACGGTGGCGCCTGTGAAACAATCCGGTTCCTGACGCCCCTTTTCCGTGACTCAGGCCGCCAAGCGCAGGGTCTATCCCTTCACCGCCATCGTGGGCCAGGCGGAAATGAAGCTGGCCTTGCTGCTCAACGTCATCGATCCGCGCATCGGCGGCGTGATGATCATGGGCGACCGGGGCACCGGCAAGAGCACCACGATCCGCGCCCTGGCCGACCTGCTGCCCGAAATCCCGGTGGTCGCCGGCGATCCCTACAACAGTTCCCCCACCGACCCCGACCTGCAGGGGGATGAGGTGCGCGAGCGGCTGGACCAGGGCGAATCCCTGACCCAGGCTCTGGTGCAGGTGCCGATGGTCGACCTGCCCCTGGGGGCGACCGAAGACCGGCTCTGCGGCACCATCGACATCGAGCGGGCCCTGGGCGAAGGGGTGCGGGCCTTTGAACCGGGCTTGCTTGCCCGGGCCAACCGGGGCCTGCTCTACGTCGATGAGGTGAACCTGCTGGATGACCATCTGGTGGACGTGCTGCTCGACGCCGCGGCATCGGGCTGGAACACCGTCGAGCGGGAAGGGGTGTCGGTGCGCCATCCCGCCCGCTTCGTGCTGATCGGTTCGGGCAACCCCGAGGAAGGGGAACTGCGACCGCAGCTGCTCGATCGGTTCGGCATGAGCGTCGAAGTGCGCACCGTGAGGGATGCCGAGCAGCGGGTGCAGGTGGTGGACCTGCGCAGCCGCTTCGATGCCGACCCCGACACCTTCCTGGCCGGCCTGACGGCCGAGCAGCAGTTGCTGCAGCAGCAGGTGGTGGCCGCCCAGGAGCGGCTGGCCGCCGTTGAGCTCGACCACGACCTGCGGCTGAAGATCGCCGAACTCTGCGGCACCCTCGAGGTTGATGGCCTGCGGGGGGACATCGTCACCAATCGGGCCGCCCGGGCCCTGGCGGCCTACGAGGGCCGCCCCGAGGTCAGCGAGGACGACGTCGCCCGCGTGGCGGCCTGCTGCCTGCGGCATCGCCTGCGCAAGGACCCCCTCGAGGCGGTGGATTCGGGCGAACGGGTGATCAAGGCCTTCTGCCAGGTGTTCGGCGGCAACCCCGCCGACCGGGAGGCCTTCCAACTGGCTGTGGCCGCATGAGTCCGGGGGCCGGGCGGCGGATCCTGCTGACCGGTGCCAGCTCGGGGATCGGCCGGGCGGCGGCGGTGCGCCTGCAGGCGGCGGGCCATCGGCTGCTGCTGCCCTGTCGCACCGCAGCAACGGCCCTGGCCCTGGCCGACTCCCTGGGCCTTGACCCCGGCCAGGCACCGGTGGCCGACCTGGCCGATCTGGTGGCGGTGCAGCGCCTGGTCGACGAACTGCTGGCACGCCAGGAACCCATCGACAGCCTGGTGCTCAACGCCGGCCTCCAGTACGCCGGCGCCCGCGAACCGCGCTGGTCGGTGCAGGGGTTCGAGCTCACCCTGGCGGTCAACCAGCTGGCCCACCAATGCCTGCTGCAGGGGCTGCTGCCCCTGCTCCTGCGGGGCTGCCAACCGCGGGTGGTGATCACCGCCTCCGAGGTCCATGACCCCACGACCCCCGGGGGCCGGGTGGGACCGGCGGCGGGCCTGGGTGACCTTCAGGGCCTGGAGGTCGGCGCCGGAGCCCCCATGGTCGATGGCGCCGCGCCCTTCCATGCCGAGAAGGCCTACAAGGACAGCAAGCTGGCCAACCTGTTGCTGGCCCGCGAGCTGAACCGGCAGCTGCAGGCGGCGGGCACACCGCTGCCGGTGATCGCCTGGAGTCCTGGCCTGGTCATCCCCCGCGACCGGGGGGGCTTCTTCCGCCACAGCCGTGGCCACAACCCCGTCGGCCAGGCCCTCTTCGCCCTGCTGGCCAGGGATCTGCTGCGGGTCACCGCCAGCCCGGAGCAGGCCGGAGGCCTGCTGGCCACCCTCGCCACCGCCGTCGACCACGGCAACCCCGGCCTGTCCTACTGGAGCCAGCGGGTGCTGGGGCCGGGACGCCTGCAGTTCGCGCCGGCGGAACCCAGCGAGGAGGCCCGGGATGACGACCGCGCCGAGCGCCTCTGGCGACTCGGCGCCCGGCTGATCGCAGCGTCAGCTGAACCAGCAGATCACGCCACTGACGAGGCCGGCCAGCAGCACGGCGGCGGGCCAGGAATCGTCTGAAAGGTCAAGACGCTGCAGCACCTGACGGCGCAGGTCTTCGTCCTCGATCTCCAGGGCCCTGTAGTAGCGGCGGCAGCCCCAGAGCATCAGCAAAAAGGACAACAGGGTCAGCGAATAGGCGACCACATACAGCTCATCAATGAAGCTGAGGTAAGGCAGAGGTGGCAGTTCACTGCTGTACGACTGCTGCAGAAACACCAGGGTGAGCAGCACCGTGACAGGCATCGTCAGCCGGACCTCCCACTGGGCCGGATCCATCTTGGTGGCCCCCACCACCATCGCCATCACCACCATCAATGGCACCAGCAATTTCCAGAACGACGACCAGGCCGAGGTGCCGTAGACCACATCAAAAGCAAGCTGACTGTAATCGCTTGCACCGCTGCCGAAGCCAAAGTCCGTGGCGTAGTGATGGCGGTATTCGGCCAGGTTCCATCCCTGATTCATCCAGCCGGTGTTGACACCGATGAACTGGCCCACACCGCTGCCCTGCAGATCAGGAACAAGGCGAAACGCATGATAATCCAGCAGGATGTCGTCGGCCTCCAGCAGCAGGGGGAGGCTGAGTCGAGTGAAGGGGTGACGGCGAAAATCAGTGCGATCGATATAAAAAGTTCCCTTGTAGGCAACGATCTGGTAGTAGCTGCCATCATCACGGCGGATCGGGTTGTCGGCGCCGATCGGCTGGAAGACAGCATCAGCCGTCTGGGGAATGTCCAGCAGGTTGACCGGTGTG
>CAMASU010000167.1 GCA_945861105.1 Synechococcus sp. UW140 | reverse complement strand
CCGCCAACGGATTCAGTTCAGTCTTCCCTGCTCCGACGTGCAGGCGGTCAAGGTGGAGGTGCGCGACGGCCTCAATCCCCGGCGACGGCTGGCACTGAAACTGCGCGGGCGCCGGGATCTGCCCCTGACCCGGGTGGGTGAACCGATGGCCCTGGCGGACCTCGAACGGTCCGGAGCCGAGCTGGCCCGCTACCTGGGTGTTCCCCTGGAGGGGGTATGAACCGCTCAGCCTGGCGTCTGGCGGCCACTGGCCTGCTCGCCCTGCTGCTGACCGCCTGCGCCCCGCCGGCGGCCCAGGGGGACCTGGGCTGCGGTCACAGCTCCGTCCCCTGCCTGCAGGGCAAGATGCGGGTGGCGCTGATCACCTCCAAGGGTCGGGTGCTGATCGACCTGGATGGGACAGCGGCTCCCCTCACGGCAGGCAATGTCCTCGACCTGGTGCGACGGGGCGCCTACACGGGAACCGCCTTCCACCGGGTGGTGCGCGAACCCCAGCCCTTCGTGGTGCAGGGGGGGGACCCCCTGAGCGCCCAGGCCTCGGTGCCGGCCACCAACTGGGGGCAGGGGAGCTGGATCGACCCTGCCACCAATGCCCCCCGGTTCATCCCCCTCGAGCTGAAGCGCAAGAACGAAGGGCGCCCCCGCTACGGCACCGTGCTCGAGGGTCCCCGCATCAGCAGCGAACTTGCCCTGCCCCACCATCGCGGGGCCGTGGCCATGGCCCGCTCGCAGGATCCCAACTCGGCCAGCGCCCAGTTCTACGTGGCCCTGGCCGACCTGCCGGAACTGGACGGTCGGTACGCGGTGTTCGGCACCGTCGTCGAAGGCATGCCGGTGATCGATGCGATCCGTCAGGGGGATCGCATCATCAAGGCGGAAGTGGTGGGCCCGGTGCGCTGAGCCGAAGCGGCGGGCGCGTCAGGCCGGCACCATCGTCTCGGAGGGCTGCTGTTTGAGGGATTCGGAATTGACGCCCGACGCCCGCTGCAGGGCAACCTTGCCGGTGCGGGCGATCTCGAGGATGCCGAAGGGCCGCAGCAGCTGCTCCAGGGCAACCAGCTTGCCCGGATCGCCCACCACCTCGAGGGTGAGGGCCGTGTCAGCCACATCGACCACCTTGGCGCGAAAGACCTGCACCAGGTCGAAGACCGCGCCGCGGCTGGCGGCATCGGCCTGGACCTTGACCAGCATCAGTTCGCGCTCGACGGCGGGAATGACCGTCAGATCGATCACTTCGAGAACATTGACCAGCTTGAGCAGCTGGCGCGTCATCTGCTCGAGGATGCGGTCATCACCAGCCACGACCATCGTCAACCGCGAGATGCCTCCCTGTTCGGTGGGACCGACGGCCAGGCTCTCGATGTTGTAGCCCCGGCGGGCGAACAGCCCCGAAATGCGGCTGAGTGCGCCGGATTGATCCTCCACCAGCACCGACAGGGTGTGCTTCATCACCGGGTCCACCATTCCCCCAAGGGGACTGGGCTCAACCTAGACGTCAGGGGGTGGAGGGCCGCAACCAGGCAAGCAGCGCCGCGTTGAAGGCCTCGGGATCCTCGTCGTGGGGACAGTGGCCCACCGCCTCCAGCCAGTGCAGGCGGCAGAGATGGCGAGGGGCCCTCTGCACCACCTGCCGGGCCACCGCCGGCGGCACCAACCGGTCACGGGCGCCCCACAACAGCAGCAGCGGCCGCTCCAGCCGGGACAGCAGCGCCGGGGCGGTGGCGGCCCGGGGGCGCAGCCCCATGCCCCGCACCATGCCATTGAGGGAGCGGGCGGCGGTGGGACGGGCCGCGGGGCGGCCCACCAGCCGCAGCAGATCGTGGTCGATGCGATCCAGCCGGTGGTAGGCCGAGGCCAGCCCCAGCCGCAGCAGCGGCGGCTGACGCAGCAGCCAGATCAGCGCCGGCAGGGGCAGGCGCAACAGCGCCTGGCCGAGGGTCACGAGCCGGCGATGCCAGCGACGTTTCCAGGGGGACCGGCGGCGGGGCAGGGGCGCCAGCAGGGAGGGATCGGGCAGGGGGGCCGCCACCACCGCCCGCACCAGTTCGGGACGGAACACCGCTGTGGTGAGGGCCACCAGACCGCCGATCGAATTGCCCACCAGCACGGCGGGGGCCCCCACGACGTGCTGGAGAAAGTGCTGCAGTTGCCGGCTCCAGAGGCGATTGTCGAGGGCGATGCCGGGCTGGTCCGAGCGGCCGAAACCCAGCAGGTCGAGGGCATAGATCTGAAACCCGGCGGCCGCCAGGCCGGCCACATTGCCGCGCCAGTGGCCGCTGCAGGCCCCGAAGCCATGGAGCAGCACCAGGGCCTCCCCGTCCCGGGGGCCGTAGCGGCGCCAGTGGCAGTCCCAGCCCGCAAACTTGTGGACGCCATGCTCCCCCAAGTCGCTGCCTGAGGCGGCGACGGGGGAATCCCAGGTGCCCGGGGGAGAGTCGATCGTGTCCACGCCTGAGCCCCACCCGTCCCACATCTCCGAGGGTGCCGCATCCCTGGACCCGGGGGAGGGTTTTTTCCGGCCGGATTCCCGGCCGAGCCGCGATCTGGGGGTGGCCCTGCTGCGCCAGCTGGCCAGCGAACGCCCCGAGGGTTCGCCCCTCACGGTGCTCGACGGACTGGCCGGCTGTGGCATCCGCAGCCTGCGCTACGGCCTCGAAGCCGGCGCGACCGCCGTGCTGGCGAATGACGCCGATCCCCAGCGGCGGCCGCTGCTCGAACGCAACCTGGCGCCGCTGCCGGCGAGGGGGGTGGCCGTCGAGGTCCGCACCAGCACGATTCAGAAGCTGCTCGCCCGCTGTCTGCTGGAGGAGCGACGGTTCGACTGGGTCGACCTCGATGCCTTCGGTGGCAGCACCGAACTGCTGCCTCTGGCCATCGAGGCCGTGCGCTTCGATGGCGTGCTCTACCTGGCCAGCACCGACGGCCGCTCGTTCACGGGCCACGACCGCCGGGCGGCCCTGCGGCGGCTGGGGGCGGCCGTGCGGGCCCAGCCCTGCAGCTGGGAACTGGCCCTGCGCCTGCAGCTCGGAGCCGTGGCCAGGGTGGCCTGGAGCCAGGGTCGAGGCATCCGACCCCTGTTCAGCCTCAGTGACGGACGCACGTTCCGGACGGCCGTGGCCATCCGCCGCCATCCCGCCGCAGGCGAGGAGCAGCAGCTGGGCCTGACGGGCTACTGCCACGGCTGCGGTGACCACCGGGGGGCCTCGCTGCTGCAGCTGCGCCCCGGCGCCCTGGGGCGGTGCCCCTGCGGTGGCGACCCGGTGCTGAGCGGTCCCCTCTGGCGGGGCCCGCTGCAGGATCCCGGACGCCTGCGGGAGGCGGGCCGCCAGGTCGGCCCCGGGACCCTGGCGCCTGCCAGCCGGCGCTGCCTGGAGCGGCTCGCCGACGATGCCGGTCTGCCGCCGGAGGCCTGGTCCCAGGCCGACCTGGCCCGGCGCCTGGGTCTCGGTCCACCGCCGCTGACGGTGCTGCTGGAGCGCCTGCGGACCGCCGGCTGGCAGGCGGGGGCCAGCGGGGTGGCGGCGGGGCAGTTCCGCACCGATGCCCCCTGGAGCGCCGTGCTGGCCGCGGGGGCACAGCGCTGCAGCCGATAAGCTCTTGCCGACTGACAGACCACGCCATGGCATCGGAAATCTTCGGCACCGCCGCCCTCTTCTGGGTGCTGATCCCCCTGGGCCTGCTGGGTGGCGCGCTGCTGCTGAAGCTGCAGGGCAACAGCTGACCCGCGGCCGATCCGGCCGGTCCTTAGGCTCACTGCGATCTGGGGAAGGCCATGAAGGTGCTGGTGTTCGGCGGGACCGGGACCCTCGGTCGACAGATCGCCCGTCGTGCCCTGGATGCCGGCCACTCGGTCCGTTGTCTGGTGAGATCCCCGCGCAAGGCCGCGTTCCTCCAGGAATGGGGCTGCGAGCTCACCCGCGGCAACCTGCTGGACGGCGACTCGCTGGCCTATGCCCTTGAGGGCCAGGAGGCGGTGATCGACGCGGCCACCACCCGGGCCAGCGACAGCGACAGCGTGTACCGCATCGACTGGGAGGGGAAGCTCAACCTGTTGCAGCACTGCCGTCGGACCGGTGTGGACCGGTTCGTGTTCCTCTCGCTGCTGCATGCCGAGGCCTATCCCTCGGTGCCGCTGATGGACATCAAGGCGGCCACCGAGGAGTACCTGCAGGACACGGGCCTCGCCTTCACCATCCTGCGCAGTTCAGCCTTCATGCAGGGGCTGATCAGCCAGTTCGCCATCCCGATCCTCGAATCCCAGACGGTGTGGGTGAGCGGCCAGGCCGCCCCCATCGCCTACATCAACACCCAGGATCTGGCCCAGTTCGCCGTGGCGGCCCTCGACCGGCCCGATGTGGTGGGCCGACGCTTCGATGTGGTGGGGCCCAGGGCCTGGAACACCGGCGAGGTGGTGCAGCTGTGCGAACGGCTCACCCGCCGCCAGGCCCGGGTGTTGCGGGTGCAGCCGGTGATCCTGCAGCTGATGCAGGGAGTGTGTTCGTTCTTTGAGGCTGGGCTGAACGTGTCCGAGCGGCTGGCCTTCGCCGAGGTCGGCAACGACGGTCGGGCCCTCGACGCACCGATGGACGAGACCTATGCCGCTTTTGGCCTGGATCCTGCAGCCACCACGCGGCTCGAAGAGTACCTGGAGGAATACACCAGTGGCATCCTGAAGCGGCTCCGCGAAATGGAGGCCGATCTGGATCAGAACGCCCGCAAGAAGCTGCCCTTCTGAACCTGGGCTGGGTTGCACTTCAGATCTGCCACCTAGGAGCGTGTCGCGCGTAGATCCACCCAGCGACTCTCCGCAGACGCCCCTGAATCTGCCCAGATCCCTGTGACAGCAATGGATCTGGGCGATAGAATGGGCCATGCAGAAGCCCAAGTCCTTCCGCCCCTGGCAGCCGGAGCAGACC
>CAMASU010000166.1 GCA_945861105.1 Synechococcus sp. UW140 | reverse complement strand
CGGGGCCTCGGCCGCGGCGGTGATGCCCTGCTTCTGCCGCTGCTGGGCAGCCAGCGGGATCCGGCCGATGCCGGGCTGCTGATCGACCGCGCGGGCCGGCCGGGGCCCGGGGCCGAGCGTCGTGCGGCCCTCGAGGGCCTGGCGCGCGGTGGTTCGGCCTGGCCGCTGCGGCCCCTGCGGCAGCTGCTGCTGGCGCTCGCCCACGACCTTGATCCGCTGCTGGCGGCGGCAGCCGTCGACCTGCTCGACCGCCTGCCGTGGCCCCTGCTGGGCCTTGAACGTCTGGAGGCCCACCGCCTGGCGCCGGCCGTGGCGGCACGGCTGGCCCGCCGCCGGGCCCGCCGCCGCCCCTCCGATCTGCTGCTGCTGGCCCACGGCCGCGCCGGTGGCCTCGCCCCCGCTGAACTCACCGACCTGGTCGATGAGCTGGCCCGCCGCCGGGGCGGGCGGGTGATGCTGCAGCTGCTCACCGCGGCCGACGATGGCGTGTCCCGGGCTGCGGCCGAGGTGCCGGCCCCCCTCACCCTGGTGCCCCTGTTCCTGCTGCCGGGGGAGCACGTGCGCCACGACGTGGCCGCAGTCGCCGCTGCCTGGCGGCGGCGGGGCTGGCCCCTGCGGCGGCTGCCGTACCTGGGGGCCTGGCCGGCCTGGCAGCAGGGTCTGGCCCAGGCCCTGGCCGAGCAGCGGTCGGCGGGCCTGTCGCCGCTGCTGCTGCACCATCCCCTCAGCGGCCCCCTGGCCGGTCGCCATGGTGAAGCCCTGACCCGCTGGCTGGGGGTGCCGTGCCGACCCTGGGATGGGGCCGGGGCCGCTGGGGCGGCTGCTTACATGGAAGGTCAATCGCCGATGGTGCCCGTGCCCCTGGCCCTGGCGACGAACCGCCTCAGCGAAGCCCTGGCCGCCCACCCCAGCGCCGTCTCTGCCCCCTGCTGGCCACCATTGCTGCAGCAGCCCCGTTTCCGCAGCCTGCTGCTGGAGCAGCTGCTGGCCCTCCCCTGATCCCCGTTCCTTGGTCTCTTCCCGCATGAGCAGCGGCATCGTCTATCTGGTCGGGGCGGGCCCCGGCGATCCCGACCTGCTCACCCTGCGGGCCCACCGGCTGCTGCAGCGCTGCGATGCCCTGGTGCACGACGCCCTGGTGCCCCTCGAACTGCTGGAGCTGCTGCCCGAGGGGTGCGCCGTGCACCCCGTCGGCAAGCGCCGGGGCCATCATTCGGTGCCGCAGCCCAGCACCAACGAACTGCTGGTCGAACTGGCGGGCCGCCACCGCTGTGTCGTCCGCCTCAAGGGAGGGGATCCGTTCCTGTTCGGCCGTGGCGGCGAGGAGGCGGCCTATCTGGCCAGCCGTGGCATCGCTGTCGAGGTGGTGCCTGGTGTCACCGCCGGCATTGCCGCCCCGGCCTACGCCGGCATTCCGGTGACCCACCGGCGGGCGGGGTCATCGGTGACCTTCGTCACCGGCCACGAGGAGATCGACAAGGATCGGGCCGGAGTCGACTGGCGCGGCCTGGCCCGCAGCAGTGCTGGGCTGGTGATCTACATGGGGCTGCACAATCTGCGCCGCATCGCCGAAGAGCTGCTGGCGGGTGGTCTGGGGGCCGAGACCCCCGCTGCCGTGATCCAGCAGGGCAGCGTCAGCGGCCAGCGATTGCTGATCGCCCCCCTCTCCGAGCTGGCCGATGCCGCCGACGCCCAGGCGATCACGGCTCCGGCCATCGTTGTGGTGGGTCAGGTGGTGGCCGAACGGGTCGAGGCCTGTGCCCCACTGCCGGCGCCGGTCACGATGCCGCAACCTCTGGGGTGAGGGCGGGCAGCTGTCGGGCGGCGGCGTACACCATGTCGCCACCGTGGATGGTGCCGTCGTAGCCGTCGATCTGCACGCTGGCCGGCTGGGGCTTCCACCAGCCGTCTCGCACACCGGGATTGTCGGGCGCGGTCTCGCTGAGGCCGTCCAGCACTGCCTGGGTGAGCAGGATCGGGCTCGAGTCTTCGGACGTGGTGTTGATCAGGGTCCGCTCGAACCGCTGGAAGTGGCTGTTGCGGTGCTTCAGATAACAGGAATTGGTGCTTTCAAGGTCATCGAGGAATTCTTCGTAGCTGCGGTCCCGCCACTTCCATTGGGTGTTGCCCGTGGTCACGTGGTGACTGCCCTCGCGCACGCCCGACCGGGACTGGCTGTGGGTGCGCTGGGCCGCCGCTGCCAATCGGGCCGCCCGTCGCACGGGACTGCCGAGCCAGATCAGGCTGTGCAGGCCTTCACCGCCGCCGTCGCCGCTGGCGGGTCGGGGCTGGCAACGGCTCGCCAGCACAGGGCCGTGGTCGATGCCGATGCCCGCCAGGAGGGGCAGTCCAGGCAGATGGCGCACCAGCAGGCAGCGGCAGAGGCTGTGCAGCAGGATCGCCGTGTCGGTGGCCTTCTGGAAGCAGTCGGAACGATCGAAGAGCACCGAGAGGCCGTCATCGCCGATGGCCCGCAGGTGGCCGCCGAACTGACGGGCGCCGGCCGTGAGCACCTGCATCACTGCCCCATGCACCTGGGGATAGCGTTCAGGACCGAGCCGGTCTTCGAGGGTGTCCACATCGTGGAGGGTGAGGTGCAGCACACAGGTCTGCAGCCTTTTGGCGTACTTGCGCCCTTCGTCGAGCTGGGCGTGGGTGATGTCTGGATCGTTGATCAGCGGCACGTAGGCCGTGTCGAAGCAGCGCACCTGGAACCCGTCCGCCAGGATCGCGGTCGCCTGCTGATCCAGCAGGGCCAGGGTGTGGGAGAGAGCCATGGGGGCCGGACGCAGGGTGGTGTCTGGGCCGGAGCGACCGCCAACCTGCGGCGCACCTTACCGCGCTGCAGATCAGTGACCTGTCTCCCCCTGGACAGAAAAAAGGCGGTGCCGTCAGCACCGCCCGCCTGTCCCATGCCCCAACCTTTTCAGGTCGGACCGCCATGATGCGCACGACACAGGCTCGGTAACGTGGCCAATGACACCATTTCGCCGAATCGGCCGAACCGCTGGATTCGGTAGCGGTTGCGTCGATGGCGGCCTGCCCCGCAGGGCCTAATGGTGACTCACCGTCCGCTGCACCCCCGGTCTGCCATGGCCACCGCCCCGATGTTCGAGCTCATCCCCTACGAACGCTTTCGCGACACCCCAGCGGTCCGGTTCTTCGATATCACCGTGCCCACCTCCAATGCCCGCGACCTGGTGATCCACCAAGGGCCCGCGGTGAGTCCCCCCGATGCCGATGACGGCAGCTGGCAGTTCTATCTGCACCCCCGTCAGGAGGACAACCTGCTCGCCCTCCATGGCGGGCGCACCTTCTATCTGGTGAACCTGGGCTGGAACTATCCCTTCCACATCGTCCGCCTCGAGACCGGTGGCGACATCCTGCGCATCCCGCCGGGCACCTTCCATCGTTCGATCTCGGATCCCGATGGTTCGGTGGTGCTCAACCAGGCCGTGCGCGACCCCGCCACCAACGTGGTGCGTGAGTTCCGCGTGTACAACAGCGGCCGCATTCCCCGTCTCTTTGCCGTCACCAGCCGCACCGCCCCCCTGCCCAAGCTGCACGGCTGCTGCTGGTGATGCCGAACGGCTTCAGGCTTCGGCGGTCGACAGTTCCTCGGCTTCGATGCACCACTCCAGGGTGCTGGTGACCCCGCCAGGACCGTGGAAGGTGCCGCTCACCGCCGCCGTCAGTTCGGGGTTTGAGGAACTGGCCAGGGGGATGTAGCGATCATCCACGGGGCCGCGGCCACTGGGGTCGAAGCCCCGCCAGCCGGCCCCGGGCAGATACACCTCGGCCCAGGCATGGAGGTCGTAGCGCTGCGGTCGCGGTTCCACCAGGTGGTAACCACTGACGAAGCGGGCGGGCAGGCCGATGCAGCGGCAGCATTCGATCAGCAGCACCGCCAGGTCGCGGCACGACCCCACCCGCTCCCGCAGGGTGCGACCGGCGGGCCAGGGGGGGCCATGGTGGCGCTGGGTGTAATTGACCCGTTCCTGGATCATTTCGACCAGTTGCTGCAGAAAGGTGAGGCCCTGGTGGTCGCTGCCGATCAGCGCCTCCTGGGCCAGGGCCACCGCCGCCGGATCGTGCTGTCCGTTCGGCAGCCAGCCCTGCAGGTTGCTGAGCAGGTCGGCATTGAGCCGACCGATGGGATAGGGCAGCCTTGGCGTCTGGTCTTCGAGGCAGAGCTGCAGCAGCGGTGGCGTCCGGGTGATCACTTCTGATTCCGAGACGATCTCGAACCGGTCGGTGTTGCCGACGAAGCGGGCCCGCAGGATCTGGTCGCCACCGGCGGCCAGCAGTTCGTACTGATGGCACGGTTCGGGATTGAAGCGCAGCCTGTGGCTGATCAGCTGCTGGAAGCCGATGGTGCGCGGCATCAGGCAGAAGCGATGCGGGCCCAGCTGAATTGGTTTGTCGTAGGTGTAGACGAACCGGTGACTCAGACGGACGTGCATGACGACGCAGCGAAGTAGCGGGATTCCAGTTGTTCGTGCAGATCATTGAGCTGGATCTGCAGATCGTCGATCACTTCGTGGAGGCCGCCGTTGATCACATCGTCCACCCGGGCGTAGTTCCAGTGGGCCCGCAGGGGACCCAGCAGGTGACTGACGCCGTGGTGCCCCTTGTGCAGCGGCTGCTGTTCGATCTCCTCCAGCGAGGTCGCCAGGCCATTGAGGCAATAGCGCACGGACCGGGGGAAATCGGGGTCCAGCAGCAGGAATCCCGCCACCCCACTGGGGGTGATGGGTTGCTGGGTGTGCTGCCGGTACATCTGATAGGCACTGGCGCAACGCAGCAGGGCGATCCACTGCAGCTCGTCGATCGCTCCGCCTACGGCTTCGGCGCTGGGCAGCAGCAGAAAGTACTTCACGTCCAGGATGCGGGCGGTCTTGTCGGCCCGCTCAAGCAGGCGACCCAGGTT
>CAMASU010000165.1 GCA_945861105.1 Synechococcus sp. UW140 | reverse complement strand
CCGCCTGCAGCTGGTGCTTGCCCATGACCGGGCCGACCTCAACCCCGAACTGCTGGAGCAGATGCGGCGCGAAATCCTGGCCGTGGTGCAGAAATACGTCGAGCTCGACCTGGAGGGGGGCGACGTGAGCCTTGAGACCGAGGAACGCACCACCGCCCTGGTGGCCAACCTGCCCATCCGTCGGGTGCGCGATTCGGCGTTGCAACTGCTGGCGAAGGGGGAATCCTGATCGGGCAGCAGCCGGTCTTGCCTTGATCGCTCCTCCCCGTCCCGTCACCTCCCCCGTCACCTCCCCCGCCCCCTGCCCGCCGCAGCTGTTCACGCCGGCCCAGCGGCAGGTGCTCGATCTGCTGCTGCTGGGCTGCACCAATGGTCGGGCGGCACTGCAGCTGCAGCTGTCGGTGCGCACGGTCGAGAGCCACGTGCAGGCCATGCTGCGGCGCAGCGGCACCCACAACCGCACCGAGCTTGTGGCCTGGTGGCTGCAGGGGGCAGCGGTAGATTGGAGCTGACCCCGCCTGGGGTCCTGGCCGGCTTAGCTCAGTGGTAGAGCAGCGCTTTTGTAAAGCGAAGGCCATCGGTTCAAATCCGTTAGCCGGCTTGCATCACGACACCAGGGGCCTCCGGGCGGAACCCGGTCAGGCTTCAGAGATCTGTGCCAACGCCTCGTTCGTGCCCATCAGCACCAGCAGATCCCCCGCCTGAAGCTGCAGATCGGCGGGGGGGTTGACCGTGAGGCCCTGGTCAGGGCCCGCCGCCAGCACGCTCACCCCCCAGCGGCGCCGGAGATCGAGTTCCGAGAGGGTGCGACCGACGAATCCCCGGGGCACCCGCCGTTCCTCGATCGCATGGCGCCCGTCGAGGCGCAGGCGTTCGAGCAATCCCGGCCGCGCCAGCTCGCGACCAAGGCGCAGGCCCTCCTGACGGGAGGGGAACACCACCAGGTCGGCCCCGAGCCGCTGCAGCATCGTCTGATGCAGCTGACTGCTGGCCCGGGCGATGACGCGTCGCACCTGGCTGCCGCTGGCCACCCGGGCAATGAGGGTGGCGGTGACGCTCACCTCGATGGGGCTGCCAATCGCCACCACCACGGTGGCCATGTCAAGCACCCCAGCCTCCCGCAGGGATTCCTCGTCGGTGCAATCCGCCAGCCGGGCCTCCAGGGCCGGATCCCGCTGCAGCAGTTCTGCAATGGCCCTTTCGCTGGCATCCACCGCCAGCAGCGGCACGCCGGCCTCGATCAGTTCTTCACAGACGGCAGCCCCAAAGCGGCCCAGACCGATCACCGCGTAACCGCCATCGGCGTCGTCGCGCCACCAGGGGGATTGGGGGGTGGTGGTCACAGGATCAGGTCGTCGACGGGGTAGCGGACCCTGGCCGGGAGCCTGGTGCCGTAAACGGCGGACAGGATCAACAGGATGCCGAGCCGTCCCACGAACATACCGACCATCAGCACCAGCTGGCCCCAACGCGACAGCTGGGCCGTGACTCCCACATCAAGTCCGACGGTGGCGAAGGCCGACACGCAGGTGAACAGCTTCTCAAGGAAAGTGAACCGCGACAGCGAGGGTTCCCCGCCACTGGTCGGCCCGAGACCGAGCAGCACGGCCATCAGCACCACAAACACAAGGGAGGCGAGCACCACCCCCACCGCCCGCAGCAGCACCTCGGGTTCCAGTCGCCGCCGGCGGATGACCACATCGTCGTTCCCCCGCAGGGTGGAACGGGTGGCTGCCACCAGCACGGCGATGGTGGTGGTCTTGACGCCACCCCCGGTCCCCCCAGGGCTGGCGCCGATGAACATCAGCACCACCAGCACCAGCAGGGCCGCATCCGAAAAGGTGTTCAGCGACAGCGGCACGGTGTTGAAGCCGGCCGTGCGGGCACTGACGGCATGGAAGAGGGCCACCTTCAGCTGCTGCAGGGGGCCGAGGGAGGACAGCAGACCGTCGGGGGCGAACCGCTCGGTGACAAGCAGGGCCCCGGTGCCAAGGCCGAGCAGGGCCAGGGTGCTGCGCAGCACCAACCAGGTGTGCAGCGTCAGGCCGCCCCGCCGGCGGCCGCGGCGCAGCCCCCAGACCTCCCGGCAGACACGCCAGCCGATGCCACCCATCACGATCAGCACGGCGATCACGGCATTGACGACGAGATCGTCGCGGTACGGCTCGAGGTTGGTGCTGAAGAGGCCGAAGCCCGCATTGTTGTAGGCGCTGATGGCATGGAAGAGGGCCACCCAGAGGCGCCGGCCCGGGTCTTCGATGTCGCGGAAGCCGAAGAGGAACAGCAGCAGGGCGCCGCTGCCGATGACCACGGCGGCCATCCGCAGCACCGCCCGCAGGGTGTCCCCCACGGCGCCGACCCCATAAACATCGAGGGCGCGGCCGCGGTCGAGCCGCTGGCGCAGGGCGGCGCCCCCGAGCACAACCCCCTGCAGCACGGAGGTGATGGCCATCAACCCAAGACCGCCGACGAGAATCAGCAGAGCCAGCACCCCCTGGCCGAAGGGGGTGAGCTCCCGGCCCACGTCGATGATCGACAGGCCCGTGACAGTGATGGCCGAGGTGACGGTGAACAGGGCCTCCCAGAGGCCGACGCTGTCACTGGAGCAGACGGGCAGGGCGAGCAGCACGGTGCCCGCAGCAATCACCAGACCGCCACTCAGAACGGTGAACTGGGGCACGCCAAGGCGTCGCCACCACCGTCGCCCCGCCTGCGCCGCCACCCTTTGCCACCGAGGACGACTGAAGATTAGTCAGGGTCGCAGCAGCGGAGGTGCAGGGCGCCCCAGCCTCGCACCGACGCCGCCGCTCGCCGATCCCGAGGCCATGGCTCCCCCTACACCGGAATCGGGAGGGACATGGCTCCCTCCCCTGTTCCCACACCATCGACACCATGACCCTCATCACCCTCAACGAGTGCGCTGCCGAGACCGTGCGCGGCGGCTTCTTTGACCTGGCCGCCATCCGTCAGGTCAGCCGCCAGAACAATGCCGGCGCCAACGTGGCGGTCGGCCTGGTGACCCCCTTCCAGGGGATCATCCAGGGCAACAGCGCTGTGCAGTTCGGGCTCGCCAGCGCCTGATCCACGCCTGATCCACAGCTGATCATCAGCCTGCCGGCGATCGCCACGGCCATCGCCGGCTTCTTACCACCAACGCATCAGGAGCCATGTTGCAAACCCTCCACGAATCCCAGTGCGACGTCATCACCGGCGGCTGGGCCATGCCCCCGG
This sequence comes from Synechococcus sp. UW140, assembly GCA_945861105.1. Taxonomy (GTDB): domain Bacteria; phylum Cyanobacteriota; class Cyanobacteriia; order PCC-6307; family Cyanobiaceae; genus CAIQIA01. The sequence continues at coordinate 1,777 of CAMASU010000165.1, read as the reverse complement.
TGTCGGTCAACGCCCCCGTCAACGTTGACGTCGCCTCCGTGGTGCAGCTGGGCAACCAGCTGAACTTCGGACTCAACCTCGCCCTGTTCCCCGGCATCCAGGCCATCAGCCAGGGGAATGGGGTCGGGCAGCTGACCGGCGTGTTCTGATCCGATGCTCTCCCGGAGTGACCCGACACAATCCCGTCCCGCCAGGGGGCGGGGGCTGGCCTGGTCCCTCCGGGCCGGGCGCTGGAGCTGCGTGCGCCAGTGGAACATCGAAGACTGCGGTGCCGCCTGCCTGGCCAGCGTCTGCCGCCAGCACGGCCTGCGGCGCGACCTGGCCGACATCCGTGCCCTGGTGGGCACCACCGGCACCGGCACCACCCTGCTCGGCCTGCAGCGGGGGGCCGAACGGCTGGGCTTCCACACCCGTGCTGCCCAGGCCGGACCGGATCTGCTCGACCACCTCGATGAGGTGCCCCTGCCGCTGATCTGCCATTGGAACGGCTGCCACTGGGTGGTGCTGCATGGCCGGCGGAGAGGGCGCTGGTTGGTCGCCGATCCGGCCCATGGTCTGCAGTGGCACGACCGCGACAGCCTGCTGCGCCACTGGAACGATGGGGTGCTGCTGCTGCTCGAGCCCGATCCGGTGCGCCTGGAGGCCGAGCGCGAACGGGGAACGGCCGCCGGCAGCGGCTGGGGCTGGCTGGCCACCCTTGTGGCCCCCTTCCGGCCCCTGCTGTGGCGGGCCTTCGCCCTCAACGGCGTGATCGGCCTGATGGCCCTGGCCCTGCCGGTGCTGATGCAGGTGCTCACCGATGACGTGCTCGTGCGCGGGGATGGGCGCCTGCTGGCGGGGTTCTGCCTCGGCATCGGCCTGCTGTTTCTGATCCGCTCGCTGCTCAACCTCATGCAGGGGGTGCTGGTGGGCCACTTCGGCCAGAAGCTGAAGCTGCAGATGGTGCTGCACTACGGCCAACGGTTGCTGCGCCTGCCCCTGAGCCATTTCGAGAGCCGCCGCAGCGGCGAAGCGGTGAGCCGCCTGGCCGACATCGACCAGCTGCGGGACCTGATGAGCCAGGTGATGCTCGCCCTGCCCAGCCAGTTCTGCGTGGCCCTGATCTCGCTGGCGGTGATGGCGGTTTACAGCCTTCCCCTGACCCTGGCGGCCCTCGCCGGCCAGATGCTGGTGCTGCTGGCCTACGCCGCCGTGCTGCCGGCCCTGCAGCGCCGCACCCGGGCCCTGACGGTGCAGTCGGCCGAGAACCAGGGGTTCCTGGTGGAGGTGTTCCGCGGCTCGACCCTGCTGCGCACCACGGCCGCCCATCAGCAGGCCTGGCAGGAATTCCAGCGCAACTTCGGCCGGCTCGCCCACCTGGCCTGGGACGCCCTGCTGTTGGAGCTGCGGGCCGGCACCATCACCACCCTGCTGGCCAGCCTGACGACCATCGGCGTGCTCTGGTACGGCAGCACCTTCGTGCTCTCGGGCCGGATGAGCATCGGCCAGCTGCTGGCCTTCCATGGCATGAGCGCCAATGTGCTGGTGTTCCTCGGGGCCCTCGGCGGTGCCACCGAGAACCTGCTGCGGTCGCGGATCGTGATCAGCCGCCTCAGTGACGTGCTGCATGAGCAGCCCGAGGACGCCGATGGACGCCACCGCCACACGGTGCGCATCGATCCCGGCGAACCGATCCACTGCTCGGCGGTGAGCTTTCACCATCCGGGCCGCCGCCGGCTGCTGCACGACCTGACGCTGGACATCCCCGGCGGCGAGGTCACGGCGCTGGTGGGCCCCT
>CAMASU010000164.1 GCA_945861105.1 Synechococcus sp. UW140 | reverse complement strand
CCGGTGGAGCTGCTGCAGGGTTTTGCGGCGTTGCTGGGCTGGGCGGCTGTGCTGCTGCCCCTGGTGCTCGTGCTCTGGCGTCTGGGTGTGCGGCGCTACGGCGCCATGGGGGCCTGAGGGATGGTCGGAATGCCACGCCACGGCCGGGTGCTGCTGCGGTTCTGGAGCACGGCCCTGGCCAGCCAGACCGAATATCTGTTCAACTTTGCCGTTGAGCTGCTGGCGATGGCCGGCAATCTTGCCGGCAGCTGGTTTGTGCTGTCGCTGTTCTTTCGCCATGGCCAGCAACTGGGCGGCTGGAGCTGGGCCGAAGCGCTGGTGGTGCTGGGGGCCTACACCTTGCTCGACGGGTTGGCGACCACGCTGCTGCGGCCGAATCTGAATGCCATTGTCACGTTGGTGCAGAACGGCAGCCTCGACTTTGTGCTGCTGAAACCGATTGACAGCCAGTTCTGGTTGTCGACCCGGCTTATCGCCCCGGTGGGTGTGCCCCAGATCGTGGTGGGGGCCGGGTTGATGCTGTGGGCGGCCGGCCGCGCCGGCGCGGCACCATCCCCCCTTGCCCTGGCCAGCACGGCCCTGCTGCTGGTGGCGGCTTCGGTGAGTCTGTACAGCCTCTGGTTTCTGGTGGCAGCGACCAGCATCTGGTTCACCAAGATCTGGAATGCCACCGAAGTGCTGCGCAATGTGCTGGTGGCGGGCCGCTATCCCATCAGCGCCTATCCCGCCGGAGTGCGCAGCCTTCTGACCCTGGTGCTGCCGGTGGCGTTTCTGACGACGGTGCCTGCGGAAGCGCTGCTCGGTCGGGCCAGGCCGGACTCGTTGCCCCTGGCCCTGCTGGTGGCCCTGGCACTGTTCACCGCCAGCCGTCTGTTCTGGCGCCACGCGCTGCGCTTTTACACCTCCGCATCGAGTTAGGCCGCCGGGATGGGGCTGGGGGCCAGGCGAACAAATCGCCCTGGAGGGGCGGGAGCCCCGGCCCCGCCGGCAGCGCGGTTCCCGCGGCAGGAGGGGCCGGGGCGGTGGTCCACCACCCCAGGTCGGAGGCCCGGAAGATCGCGTAGGGGGAAGCAACGGCCATGGCAGGGCTGTCAGTACACCAGTACTAGCAGCGGAAGGCCATGGCCGTCAACGGTGGCGGGCGCCATGCTGGAGGGCACTCCCGGCCGGCTCCCATGCGCCCGTCTCTGCCTTCTGTGTTGCTGACGGGTTGCGCCGCAGCGGTTGTGCTGACAACGGTGGCGGCGGTGGCCGGCACCACGACCGATGGCAAGGCGTCGTCGGGCGGCTTCTACTGGCAGAAGGTCGACAACTCAGGAAAGGTCCAGTACCTCTGCCGTTCCAATAAGGAGCCGGGCATCCAGAAGAACGCCCGCTGCCAGGGGGCCAAGGCGGTCAAGCCTTGATCAGGCGACCGGGGGGAGACCCAGGGCTTCGGCGCCCCAGCGGCGGCTGAATTCAGACTGCAGATGCCAGGCGGCCAGCAGCGACTTGGTCATGCGCCGCAGCTCTTCGATGTCGTTGCAGGCATCGATGGCACGGCTCTGGGATTCAAGGGCGAACTGGCGGCTGAGGGACAGGTCGGAGGCCACGGACGGAAGGCTGCTGTTGTAATGCTAAGAACTGTTGCAAGGCTGTGGAGGGTGGATCTCCGTATGCGTTGCCCAGGGCGGCGCGGATCTCGTCGTTCGTGATCCGGCCACCGTCGTCCGGCACCATGGCGATCAGTGCATTGACCAGGTCGTTCAGGTCAGCCATCGCGGCAGGCAGGGGCACAGCGGGTCACCCAGACGATGATCGCCCACGACCCCTGGCTTGAGTTGCAGTCGGTCGAGGCCTGGCTGGGGGATCGACGGGTGTTCGCCAACCTCAGCCTGACGCTGCTGCGCGGGCAGCATGCGGTGGTGCTCGGGCCCAATGGCGCCGGCAAGAGCAGCCTGCTGCGGCTGATCACCCGTGAGATTCATCCTGTGGTGCGACCTGGATCCTTCCTGCGGCTCTTCGGGCAGGAGCGGATCGTGCTCACCGAATTGCAGCGGCGTCTGGGGCTGGTGTCGCCCGCCCTTGAACAACGGGTTCATCCGGCCCTGCCCGTGGCCGATGTGGTGGGGTCGGGCTGGTTCGGCTCGGTGGGCCTGGGTCGGATGCACCAGCTCAGCCGCAGCCAGGCCGATCGCGTCCGTGAAGATCTGGCCGACCACGGCCTGGCGGATCTGGCCGACCGGCGCTTCGGGCAGCTGTCGGATGGCCAGCGGCGCCGGGTGCTGCTCGCCCGCGCCCTGGTGCAACGGCCTGAGGTGCTGGTGCTCGACGAACCCCTCAATGGTCTCGATCTCAGGGCCCGCCATCAGCTGCTGGCTGAACTGCGGCAACTGGCGGCCGCCGGCACCACGTTGCTGCTGGTCACCCACCAGATCGAGGCGGTGGTGCCCGAGATCAGCTGCTGTGTGCTGCTGCGGCAGGGAGAACTGGTCGCCGTGGGTGCCCCGGCCGATGTGCTGCAGGACGGCCCCCTCAGTGCCCTGTTCGACACCCCCCTGCGGGTGGTGGAGGCCAACGGCTACCGGCAGGTGCTGCCCGCCTGACCGCGAAGGGGCCGCACGGGTGCTCCGAGGGACCCGTGCGGTGGAGTTCATGGAAAGGGTCACGCGAGGCGTGACCGTGGTGTCTTCGGTTGTGGGGCGGAGCTGCCGGCGCAGGCACCTGGGGCCTTGCGATCCAGTGGGGTTTCCATCAGCCCGGGGGCACCTGGCACGGTGCATCGGGGTCGGCCGTGGTGGCCTGGAAACCAGATTTCGGAACAGACTGTTGGAGCAGGGGTCGGATCGTCAGCGCGCTCCTGGCTGGTGCTGAGGGGGGGTGTCATCCATCGATGGAGCCTCCGAATCCCGATGACTGAACCCTCGCACTGCCGTCAGGACCTGGCAATGGCTCCAGCCCCTGGCGCCATCAGTCTTCACCGGCCGAGATCTGCCGTCATGAAGGGCCCTTCATGTCATCTGGCTGCGGATGATCCGGTCCCACAGCCGCGTCGGCAGCAACCGTCGCGCGATCACCGATCCGGCCCGGTGGCCGCACAGGATGCGATCCGGTGGCGCCGCCGCCGTCAGGCCCCGCTCGATCGCCGCCGCCACCACCTCGGGTGCTGAGGCGCCGCGGTAGACCGCATCCCAGCCCTGGCGCACCCGTTGCATCATGCCGCCATAGACCGGGCAGGCCCGGGCCCGTTCGATCGATGGACCCGCCACCGTTGCGAAGTCGGTGGCGATCAGTCCAGGCTCCACCACCACCACCTGCAGGCCGAAGGCCGCCAGTTCGAGCCGCAGGCCGTCACTGAGGGCCTCGAGGGCGAACTTGCTGGCGGCATACCAGCCCGACCCCGGCGTGACCCACTGGCCGGCGATCGACGACACCTGCACCAGCCGTCCCCGCCGCCGCTCGCGCATCGCCGGCAGCAGCAGCTGGGTGAGGCCCATCAGGCCGAACACATTGACCTCGAAGATCGCCCGGGCCCGGTCCAGTTCCATCGTTTCCAGAGGTCCCACCTCCCCGAAGCCGGCATTGCTCACGAGGGCATCGAGGGCCCCGACCCGCTCGCTCACCGTCGCGGCCAGGGCCCCGCGGGAGGCGGGATCGCTGATGTCGAGGGGCAGCACCTCGGCGCCTGCGGCGGCCAGCGGGGCCATGGCCTCGACCCGGCGGGCGGCGGCGAACACCCGCCAGTCCCGCCGCAGCAGCCGCTGCACCGTCGCGGCACCGATGCCGCTCGAGGCACCGGTCACCAGCACGCTCCGGCGGCTCACAGCGCGGCCTGGTGCCCGTGGACGCAGGGCAGTCCCGGGGCCATCAGATCCACGGGGCGGCCCGCGGTGGCGCCTGGCGGGCGCCGGTAGATGCTGCGCCCCTCCTTGATGGTTTCGACCACGGCGATGTCCTTGATCGTGGTCGGGTTCACCGTCAGCGGATTGCGCTCAAGGATCACCAGGTCGGCCAGCTTGCCCACCTCAAGGGTGCCCTTCGTCCGTTCCTCCTTGATCTGCCAGGCGGCGTTGGCGGTGACCGCCCGCAGGGCCTGGTACGGGCTCACCCGTTCCTCCGGACCGATCACCAGGCCCGAGGGGGTGCGGCGGTTCACGCCCGCATCCACCAGGGCCAGCACCCAGGGCTGGGGCGAGACGGGGGCGTCATGGCTGAAGGTGAACGGAATCCCGTTGCGTTCCATCGAACGGGCGGCCATCGCCTGGGCCGCCCGTTCGGGGCCCCACAGCTTCACCACCGTTTCACCACCGGGGATCAGGCCGCTGGTGAGGAAGCTGGGCACCCCACCCACCGCCTTGAGCCGCTGGATCTGATCCGGTCGCAGGTAGCTGGCGTGGATGAACACCGGCCGATGGTCAGCCATGCCCTGGCTGGCGACCACTGTCTCGATCACCCGCAGGGCCTGTTCGGCGGCCGCATCCCCGTTCATGTGCAGGTTGAGCTGCACGGGGCTCTGCCACCACCGCCGGAAGGCCGCCTCGAGCACGGCATCCGGCACCTGCTGATAGCCGCGGAACCCTGGCTCGGTGCCGGGAGGATTGACCGCATAGGGCTCGCTCATCCAGGCGGTGGGGATCGACCCGTCGAGCCAGAACTTGATGCCCCCCAACCGCACCCGGTTCACATAGCGGCGGTCGAGGTCGGGCCGCATCTGCAGCAGCAGACCGCTGGTGTCCCCCGGACGCTCCGCGGCGGCCGTGACCAGTTCCTGCTGGCGGTCGAAGCCGTAGTCGGCCGCCACCCGGGCGGCGGCCCCGGCCATGGTCTCCACCACCGAATCCTTGGCGCAGATGTAGAGGTCCAGGGGCAGCAGCCGTTTGTCGATGGCATTGCGCACCAGCGCGATGTCGTCGCTGCCGAGGCCGATGCCGCAGTCCTGGGCGGTGGTCTGGCCGTAGCTGGCCCACAGGGCCGCGGCCCGGGTGGCGACCGCATCGGCCCGAGGCCCGCGGAAGGGCGGCCGCTTCTCGCGCACCAGGTTCAGGGCCGTCTCTTCGGCCTTGCCCGCCAGGCTGCGGCCATCGGGCCCCCG
>CAMASU010000163.1 GCA_945861105.1 Synechococcus sp. UW140 | reverse complement strand
CAGAGCTTCGTCTTCCGGGCGGTGTCGGCCGCTGAGGCGCGCCGTGCCCTGGGGCGCCCCCTGCAGCCCGAGCCCCCGGCGGGTGCTCTGGTGGCCCTGCAGGTGCCCGTCACCGTGGGGGTTCCCCAGAACGGTCTCTACCCCGTCAGCCAGGGTCTGACCGCCCAGGACCGGGTGGTGCTGGGCAACCTGGCCCAGCTGCGCAGTGGCATGGGGATCCGGACCCGATGAGCCTTTCGGACACCTTCATCCGCCGTCCGGTGCTCAGCACCGTGTGCAGCATCCTCATCCTGCTGGCAGGGGTGATCGCTGTACCGCTGCTGCCGATTGAGTACTTGCCCAACATTGCGCCACCCACGATTCAGGTGAACGCCAGCCTTCCCGGGGCCGATGCGCTCACCGTGGAGAGTGCGGTCACCGGACCGCTGGAGGAGCAGATCAATGGCGCTCCCGGCATGGACTACATCACCTCCTTCAGCACCAGTGAGGGGGTGAGCCAGATCAATGTCTATTTCACGGCAGACACGGATCCGGCCATTGATCAGGTCAATGTGCTGAATCGGGTGCAGACTGCCAGCCCCCAGTTGCCCCAGCAGGTCAATGCCCAGGGGGTGACAGTGCAGCAGACCGCCAGCAGTTACCTTCTTGTCTACAACCTCACCTCCAATGATGGTCAGTTTGATCGCAATTATCTGAACGGTCTGTATCAGCTCAACCTGGCCTATCCCCTCAGTCGGGCTGAAGGTGTGGGTCAGGTCAATGTGTTCGGCAGTAGCAATCCGGCCTATCGAATCTGGGTCGATCCGCTCAAACTGGCGCGCTTCAACCTGACTGTTTCGGATGTCACCAACGCTTTGCGTTCCCAGAATCGCATCGTCGTCGGTGGCACCATCGGCGGACCTCCCCAGGCCCCCTCCAATCGCACCACCTTTCCGATCCTGGTCGAAGGGAACCTGACCTCAGTTCAGGAATTCGAAGATCTGATCCTCTCGCGCGGTGCGGCCACCGACAAGGTGCCTTCGGGAGGGTTAATCAGGCTTGGTGACGTGGGCCGTGCCGAGTATGCGTTCCAGAACTTCAACCAGTCAGCCATCGGCACCATTCAAGGGCATCCTTCAGTGGGATTCGGTGTGATTCAGCTGCCAGGCAGCAATGCCATCACCACTGCGACGGCGGTCAATGAGGTGCTCAAGCAGTTCGAGGCCACCCTCCCGCCCGGGGTGGTGCTGGAGAAGGTGTTTGATCAGACCGACTTCATCCACGCCTCGATCGAAGGAGCCGTGGATGCGCTCCGTGATGCGGTGGTGCTCGTGCTGCTGATCATCTTTCTGTTCCTTCAGGACTGGAAGGCCACGGCGGTGCCAGCCCTGGCTCTGCCGATTGCCCTGTTGGGGGCCCTGGTGTTCGTCAAGGTGTTCGGATTCTCGATCAATGAACTCACCTTGCTTGGCATCATCCTGGCCACCGGCCTGGTGGTCGATGACGCCATCGTGGTTGTTGAGGCGGTGTCGGCGCGCATCGAGGCCGGGGACCGGCCATTCGCCGCCGCATCCAACGCGATGAAAGAACTCACCGGCGCCATTCTCGCCACTGCCCTTGTGCTGCTGGCGGTGTTCATCCCGGTGACCTTCTTCCCAGGGCCAACCGGCGTGATTTATCGCCAGTTCGCCCTCACGATCGTTTTCTCGATCATTGTCTCCACGTTCAACGCCATCACCGGCAAGCCCCTGCAGGCGGCCCTGCTGCTCGGCGGTGGCAAGGCCGATCCGAGGGGATTGATCTGGACCCTCATCGGGGGTCTGTTCGGGGCGGGTTACGGCTGGTTGTTCGGCGGTCTGCCCTGGTGCATAGGCTTCGGTGTCCTTGGGGCCGTGGTCGGCACTTTCCTTGGGCCGATCTTCGCTGCCTTCAACGCTGCTTTTGAGAGGCTTTCTCGGGGCTATGCCGCGCTGCTGGCGGCCGCCATTCGCCTGCGCCGGCTGCTGGTGGCGGTGCTTCTGGGGGGGGTGGTGCTCACGGGGGTGGCGTTCCTGTCGGTGCCCAGCGGGTTTGTGCCCACCGAAGACCAGGGCTATGGCCTCGGCATCATTCAGTTGCCTCCCCAGGCCTCCCTCGAGGCCACCATGGCGGTGGCGGATCAGGCCCGTCGCATCGTCGCCAAGGAGCCGGAGGTGGTTAGCGGCGAGATGATCGGCGGGGCCGGTTTCAATGGGGGTTCCCTGAACCAGGGCCTGTTCTTCTTCGGCCTCAAGCCCATCGGTGAACGCACCAGCCCAGACCAGAACGCGAACCGCATCATCCGCCGTCTCAATCAGGCGTTCCAGCAGATCCAGGGCGCCAAGGTGCTGGCGATGCCGCCCGCGGCCGTGCCCGGCTTCAGCCCCCAGGGGGGCCTCTCGTTCCAGTTCAATGACCTCAGCAATGGTGGCTACACCCCCACCGATCTGGCACGCCTGGCCAACCAGGTGATTCAGCGCGCCCTGGCCAGCGGTGAGTTCTTCAATCTCTACACCCAGTTCGTCAGCGATGCACCGGTGTGGCGCCTTGAGCCTGACCGCGATCGTATGGCCTCACTGAACATTGATTTCGGTACGGCCATGGATGTGCTGGGTACACTGAACGGCGGCAGTTTTGTGAATCAGACCTACGAGAGTGGCCAGTATCGGCAGGTCTATGTGCAGGCGGAGGGCGACCGGCGCTCCATCGTGCAGGACCTTAATAACCTTTATGTCCCAACCGTTTCCGGTCAGCAGGTGCCGCTGGCGAATGTGATCCAGGTGAAGCTCGACAGCGCTCCGCCGATCATCAGCCACTACGACCTCTACCGCACGGTGCTCATCCAGGGGGTTGAGGGCCTGGGCAAGAGCAGTGGCCAGGCGATTGATGCCTTGTTGAACAGCTTTCAGCAGCTTCAGTTCAGCAACATCGGTCAGGCGTGGTCGGCCCTGAGCCGCTCTGAGGTGGCGGCAGGGTCCCTGGCTGCCCTGGTGTTCGCCCTCGGCCTCGTGGTGGTCTATCTGGTGTTGTCGGCCCAGTACGGCAGCTACATCGACCCCTTGGTCATTCTGATGACCGTGCCCCTGGCCATGCTCGGCGCCCTCGTGTTTCTCGTGAGCATGGGACAGGTGAACAATGTCTATGCCCAGGTGGGTCTGGTGACTCTCATCGGCCTGGCGGCCAAGAACGGCATTCTCATCGTTGACCTGGCCAACCAGCGCATGGAGGCCGGTCTTTCCGCGAGCGAGGCCGTCCGCGGCGCTGCCGAATCACGGCTTCGTCCGATTCTGATGACGGCTTCGGCGGCCCTCGCCGGTTTCTTTCCGCTGGTGGTGGCCAGTGGTGCCAGCGCCCTGGCCCAGCGCAGCATCGGTTCGGTGATCTTCGGTGGGCTGCTGGTGGCCACGGTGCTCAGCCTGTTCGTGGTGCCTTCCTTCTATGTCCTCATGAAGAACCTCGAGGCCAGCTGGTTCCCTGCCAGCGGCAACGAAGACCCCCTGCCGGAGGGTTGAGCCGTGCCCCTGACCCATCCCCCTGGCTACCGCCCCCCGGGGCGACAGCAACAGATGGATCGCCGCCGCATTGTGTTCGCCGGCATGCTCTACGCCCTGCTGGCAACGGTGATCGTGACCCTGGGCCATCGGGCTGCCCGGGCCAATGGGCGCATCCTGCAGGGTCTGCGCGTGCAGCCCCTGCTGGTGGTGGCCGTGGCCGCCGGGGCCTGTGGCGCCTGGAGTGAAACCATGCGCCAGCTGGCCCTGGTGGCCCGCGACAGACCCCGCGACGATCGCCTCAGGTGATCACGGTGGGCCGGTCCATGCCGGTGCCGCTGCGAATGCCGGCCAGGGTGTCGATGGCCTGGATCATGCCGGCAAGGGCCTGTTGCGGATCCTGGTGCAGGTTGCCGCCGGTGGCGACATACCGCTCCAGGTAAACCCGCAGGGTCGCCCCCTGGGTGCCGGTGCCCGACAGCCGCAGGATCACCCGGCTGCCGTCTTCCAGCAGTAACCGCAGGCCCTGCTTCTCGGTGAGCGAGTCGTCGATGGGATCGCGGTAGGCGAAGTCATCGGCAGCGGCGATGCGGCCATCGGCAAAACCAACACCGGCCAGGTCACCCAGGCGCTGACGCAGGCCGTCGTAGAGACCATGGGCCCGCTCGCTGTCGACGCCTTCGTAGTCATGGCGCGAGTAGTAGTGGCGGCCGAAACGCTGCCAGTGGTCATTCATCACCTCGGCCACCGTCATGCCGCGGCGGGCCAGGATCGTGAGCCAGAACAGCACGGCCCAGAGGCCATCCTTCTCTCGGATGTGGTGGCTGCCGGTGCCGAAGCTCTCTTCCCCGCAGAGGGTGATGCGACCTGCATCCAGCAGGTTGCCGAAGAACTTCCAGCCGGTCGGCGTTTCAAAGCAGGGCAGATGGAGCGCCTGGGCCACCACGTCAGTGGCGCTGCTGGTGGGCATCGAACGGGCGACCCCGGCCAGGCCGCCGGCGTACCCCGGTGCCAGGGTCGCATTGGCCGTGAGCACCGCCAGGCTGTCACTGGGGTTCACGAAACAGCGCTGGCCCAGGATCATGTTGCGGTCGCCGTCACCGTCGCAGGCGGCACCGAAGCGGTAGGCGTCACTGTCCAGCAGCAGGCTGGCCAGCTCGTGGGCGTAGGTGAGGTTCGGGTCGGGATGGCCGCCACCGAAATCTTCGAGGGGGGTGCCGTTGCGCACGGTGCCCTTGGGGGCCCCCAGCCGCGTCTCGAGCAGCTGATGGGCGTAGGGGCCTGTCACCGCATGCATGGCGTCGAAGGCCATGGGCCAGTCGCCCCGCAGCAGGTCGGCGATCAGATCAAAGTCGAACAGGTCCTGCATCAGCTGCAGGTAGTCGTGGACTCCGTCGATGACCTGCACCTCCAGGCCGCCGAGACTGTGAACGCCAGGGCTGTCGAGGGGCAGGGCCCCACCGCCCAGGATGCTGTAGCCATCCAGCTGCAGGGTGCAGGCATGGATCGCATCGGTGAGGGACTCGGGGGCCGGGCCACCGTTGGCACCATTCACCTTCACGCCGAAGTCCCCCTCGGGACCGCCGGGGTTGTGGCT
>CAMASU010000162.1 GCA_945861105.1 Synechococcus sp. UW140 | reverse complement strand
GGCTTCGATGCGCCAGGCGTTGGCCGATCTGGAGCTGGATCGGTTGCTGTTGATCACTCCGGGACTACGCGGCTACCGGCTCGATGGGCGCACGCAGGTGATGTCGCTGGCGGAGGCATTGGGGCAGATGACGACGGGCCAGGACCGGGGGCGTTGAGGACTCGGTAGGGTCCACCGGGGGCCTTTCGAGGGTCGTCGGCCCCTGCTCCCCTGCCGTTGCCTGCGTGAGCCTCGCCATTGCCCTGCTGACGGTGTCGGACACACGCACCGCTGCCGATGACCATTCCGGCGACGCCTTGCAGCAGCGTCTGCAGGCCGCCGGCCACCGGCTGCATGGACGGCGGATCGTGCCCGATGACCGCTACCGCATCCGCGCCGAGCTGAGCCGCTGGATCGCCGATCCGGAGGTGCAGGTGGTGATCAGCAGTGGCGGCACCGGTCTGACCGGCCGTGACGGCACCCCCGAGGCCGTGGCGCCCCTGCTCGACAAGACCATCGATGGCTTCGGTGAACTGTTCCGGGTGCTGTCGTTCGAGACCATCGGCACCAGCACGCTCCAGAGCCGCGCCCTCGCGGGGGTGGCCAACGGCACCCTGATCTTCGTGCTGCCGGGGTCGCTCGATGCCGTCGCAACCGCCTGGGATCGGCTCATCGGCGCCCAGCTCGACGTCACCACCCGCCCCTGCAACCTGGTGCAGCTGCTGCCGCGGCTGCGCGAATCGTCCGACCGGCCCGTGGGCTGACGCTGGCTTCAGCGGTGGGCCAGCGCCGCCAGGGTGTCGGGGCCGGCGAGGCCATCAACCGCCAGCCCCTGCTGCTGCTGAAAGGCCATCACCGCCGCTTCGGTGCGGGGGCCGAAGTGGCCGTCGGCCGGCAGTTCCTCGGGGCTGAGGCCCAGGGCCTGCCGCAGCTGCTGCTGCAGCTGCCCCACCTCGATGCCGAGCATGCCGCGGCGCAGGATCGGTGGGCTGCCGAAGCCATCGGCGGGGGAGCGGTCCACGGCGGCGGCGGTGGCCGGTCCCCAGAGCCCATCGACGTCGAGTGGCGCTTCGGGATGGTGCAGATTCCACAACTCCTGAAATGCCTGCACCTGCAGGGCCCCCAGGTCTTCGCCAGCACCGGTGTAATCGAAGTGCATCGGATCGAAGGCGCCGATCCAGCGCCAGCCGTGGCGTTCGAGCACCGGTCGCCAATCTGCGGTGTCATCGATGTCGATCGCCAGGCCGCTGTTGTGGTTGCTGTGGGGTGGTGGTGCCGCTGCCATCACACCGCACAGGTGGCGCAGGTATTGCTGATGCAGCACGTATTGCTGCATGGGGGTGCGCAGGGCACTGTTGATCGACAGCGGCCGACCCCGTTCCTCCACCGCCTGGACCAGGTCGGTGGCGGCATGGCGCTGCAGGTAGGGATTGTTGTGGCGACCGCTGACGCGGATCAGCGGATGGTCGAGCTGCACCAGCACATCGGGCCGCTGCCGCTGCAGCCGTTCGAGCACCTGCAGCGACAGACCCTGGATCAGACCCGTGTCGCAGGCCGTGATCGTGCCGCCCACCTGCTGGCTGCGGGACGGGGTTGGCGTGGATGGGGTACGCAGCAGCGCCTCGCCGGCCCGCCAGGTGCTGGCGAAGGCCTCCAGCCCGTGGTGGCCACCGTTGACGGCCCGGCGGGCGGCGGTCAGGTCGTCGATCGCCAGGGCCGCGCGGATCCGGGCCTCGTGGCTCTGCAGAAAGGCCGCCAGCAGCCGGGCGGCAATGGCCGGATCGTTCGCCCGGTCGGGTTCGGCCAGCAGATCAATCCCCAGCCGGTTGCCGTAGCGCCGGTAATTGTCGCGACCCGTGAGCTGCACGAAACCACGGCCCCGGAAGGCGGCGCCATCGCCTGCGCCCCGGTTGCCCAGGTCATCGCGGTGGTCGTAGAGGCCATAGGGCGGCCCGTCGGCTGCGGTGTTCCAGCGCGAGACGGCTTCATCGATCGGCATGAACCCCGCGGTCTCGGCACGGATCGTCGCCAGGGCCATCAGCACCATCAGCGGATCGTCGAGCCCTTCGGCGGCCAGGGCGTCGAGCAGCAGCGGCAGATGGGCCTCGATCGCCCCGCGGGAGGCGCCGGGCAGCAGGGCCGCCACCCGCTCGGGGGTGAACAGCGCCCTGGCGTTGCTGCTGACGGTGCCCATGGTGATCGGATGGGGCTCTTCACAGGTAGCAATGGTCTGCCCGTGGCTGCTGCGGCAGGCTGACGGTGCTGCCCTCCGCTGACCCGCCATGACCTCAGCTCCGCAGGACCGCAGCGGCGGCGGCTGGCCCCTGATCGACGGCTGGGCCCGCGCCAGCCTGTCGCCCGATGGCCTGCGGCTGTGGCAGACGCTCACCCATCGCAGCGCCTGCCTGTCGTGCGCCTGGGGCACCGGCGGCCAGAACGGCGGCTTCCGCGATGAGCTGGGGGAACCGCTGCAGCGTTGCCTCAAGAGCGTCGAGGCGATCCAGGCCGAACTGCAGCCGGCGGTGGCTCCGGGGCTGCTGGTGGGCCGTCCGCTGGCGGAGCTGCAGCAGCTGGATTCGGCTGCCTGCGACCGCCTCGGCCGCCTCGACCGGCCGCTGCTCTGTCGCGCCGGCAGCGACAGCTACGAACCCATCGGCTGGGAGGAGGCGATGGACCGGCTGGCCGAGGCGTTCCGACAGCCCGATCCCACCCGGGTGGCGTCGTACAGCTCGGGTCGGTCGTCGAACGAGGCCGCCTACCTGCTGCAGCTGCTGCTGCGGGCCCTGGGCTCCAACAACCTGGCCGACTGTTCCGACCTTTGCCATGCCCCCTCGACCGTGGGGCTCAGCCGGGTGTTCGGCAGCGGCACGTCGATGGTGAACCTCGACAGCCTGCAGCAGGCCGATGGTGTGGTGCTGGTGGGGTCCAATGCCCCCGCCAACCATCCGCGGCTGATGAATGAACTGATCCGCCTGCGGGATCGGGGCGGCACGGTGATCGTGATCAATCCGGTGCTCGAGGCCGGCCTGTTGCGGTTCGGTTCGCCGGCCTTTCCGATCCGGGGGCTGCTCGGTGGTGGCAACCCCATCGCTTCGGTGTTTCTGCAACCGCGGCCAGGGTCCGACACGGCGGTGTTCCTGGGTCTGCAGAAGGCTCTCCATGGTGCCGGGGCCATCCCCTGGGACTTTGTGCGGGCCCACAGCGACGGCTGGGAGCTGCTGCAGCAGCAGATCACCACCTCGCCGTGGGAGGCGATCACCGCCTGCTGCGGCCTCAGCCGTGAGGAGCTGGAGCATGCCGCCGCCCGCCTGGCGGCCTGCCGGGCGGTGGTGTTCGCCTGGGCCATGGGCATCACCCACCACGCCAATGGCACCGGCAACGTGCAGGCGATTGCCAACACCGCTGTGCTCAGCGGGAATGTGGGCCGACCGGGGACGGGCACGATGCCGATCCGCGGCCACTCCAATGTGCAGGGCTTCGGCTCGATGGGGGTGACGGTGCGGCTGCGGGAGCCGATGCGCCTGGCCCTCGAGCAGCTGCTGGGCCGTCCCCTGAGCCGGGTGCCCGGCTACGACACCCGTGCCCTGATCGAGGCCGCCGACCGCGGTGGCGTCGAGACGTTGCTGTGCCTTGGCGGCAACCTCTATGGAGCCAATCCCGACAGCGCCCAGGCCCGTCGGGCCATCGGTCGCATCGACACGGTGGTGCATGTGGCCACCAAACCCAACACCGGCCATTTCCATGGCCTCGGCCGCCGTCAGACCTTGCTGCTGCCGGTGTTCAACCGCTTCGAGACGCCCCATCGCACCACCGTCGAATCGGGTAACAACTGGGTGCGGCTCAACGAACCGGGCCGCAGCCACCTGCGCAGCGGCCTGTTGCGCAGCGAGGTCGAGCTGCTGGCCGACCTGGCCCAGCGTCTGTTCGGTGCCGAGCCGATCGCCTGGCAACGGCTGCAGGATCCGGTGTATGTGCGCGAGCTGATCGCCCGCACGGTGCCGGGTTACGACGCCATGGCCGGCATCGATGACGAGCGGCGCGAATTCGAGGTGGCAGGCCGGGTGTTCAACGAACCCCGCTTTCCTACGGCCACGGGCCGCGCCCAGCTGGCGGTCACGCCCCTGCCCGACCTGACCCTGCCGGGGCCCGACCATTTCGGTGGCCTGGCGCCGGGCCAGCCGGGGCTGGTGCTGAGCCTGATCACCGCCCGCAGCTATGGCCAGCACAACACCGTCGTCTACAAACCCGGCGACAGCGACCGGGCCATGCCCCATCGCCAGACGATCCTGATGAACGCCGGCGATCTGGCCGCCTGCGGCCTGGCCGCCCACCAGCGGGTCACGGTGCAGGGTGAAGCCGGCCGCCTCGATGGCATCGAGATCATCCCCGGCGCGATCCGTGCCGGAGCGGCGCTGATGTTCTACCC
Organism: Synechococcus sp. UW140; assembly: GCA_945861105.1. Lineage (GTDB taxonomy): Bacteria > Cyanobacteriota > Cyanobacteriia > PCC-6307 > Cyanobiaceae > CAIQIA01. The sequence goes on along the minus strand of CAMASU010000162.1, from coordinate 684 downwards.
CGAAGCCAATGGGCTGATGCGGGCCGTGATCGATCCCGAAAGCGGCACGCCGGCCTTCAAGCGCGTGCCAGTGCTGGTGAAGGGTTGACCCCTGGCCCCCGCTCCTGACGAATCTCTCCCTTCACAACGGACACCTTCGATCGAAGCTGGCCTTCTCAGGAGGACAGCAAAGCCGCCGCCCAGCCCGGTAAGGGATCACGATGAACCATGCAGATTCCATCGCAGATCGACATCACCGGCTGGAAGGGATCCAGGGCGGAGGAATTGTCGTAAATCCGCAGCACATCCACCAGCGGGATGGAGGCCTGCACCTGCTTCAACAGGCGTGGGATGCGGCTGATCACCTTGTCTGCAGGTACGGAATGGCCTCCTTCGCTGACGCGGCTGGCGATGCGTGCCTGGTTGAGCTCTGTCGATTCCAGATGAATCAGCACCAGGATCGGCTGATAGCCAAGCGCCTTGGCACGGGCAATGAAATCGATCTTGGAGGGATGCGAAAAGACCGTTTCAAAGCAGAAGCTCACGCCGTCCTGTAGCAACCGAAACCGTTGGCGTTCGGCCAGCTGGGCGGCCTCGTAGCTGTGGGCTTCGGGATCTTCTGCGAAGGCGGCCCTGGCTAGAAGATCAGCATTCACAAAGGGCAGTCCGAGGGGCTGGAGCATCAGGCGATAGAAGGTGCTTTTG
>CAMASU010000161.1 GCA_945861105.1 Synechococcus sp. UW140 | reverse complement strand
AGCCCTTGTCGAAGCGCATGCCTTCGGTGACCTCCAGTTCGGTGGTCATCGACTTGCCCTCTTCGAGGGAGATCACACCCTCCTTGCCGACCTTGTCCATGGCATCGGCGATCATCTGGCCGACTTCCTCGTCGTTACCGGCCGAGATGGCACCCACCTGGGCGATGGACTTGTTGTCGGTGATGGGCTTGGCGTGCTCCTCGATCTTCTTGACGAGGAATTCGGACGCCTTGTCGATGCCGCGCTTGAGGCTGATGGCATTGGCACCGGCGGCGACGTTGCGCAGGCCAGCCTTGACCATGGCGTGGGCCAGCACCGTGGCGGTGGTGGTGCCGTCGCCGGCGGCGTCGTTGGTCTTGGAGGCCGCCTGGCGGATCAGGGCGACACCGGTGTTCTCGATGTGATCCTCGAGCTCGATCTCCTTGGCGATGGTGACGCCGTCATTGATGATCTGGGGAGCACCGAACTTTTTCTCGAGCACCACGTTGCGACCCTTGGGGCCGAGGGTGACGGCCACCGACTCCGCCAGGATGTCGATGCCGCGCTCGAGGGCACGACGGGCGTTCTCGTTGTAAATGATGCGCTTGGCCATGGGAGGGAATCAGGAAGACAGGACGGGGAATCGGCCCGCCGCCGTGGCGGCAGGGCTTCAGGGGAGGGGAAGCGTCAGCTGACGACAGCGAGGATGTCCTTCTCGCTCAGCAGCACGAATTCCTCACCGCCGAGCTTGATGTCGGTGCCGGCGTACTTGGAATAGAGCACCTTGTCGCCGACGCTCACCTCGGGGGCCTGGCGGGTGCCGTCGTCGTTGCGCTTGCCGGGACCCACCTGGACGACTTCACCGACCTGGGGCTTTTCCTGGGCCGTGTCGGGCAGCAGGATGCCGCCGGCGGTGCGCTCGTCGGAAGCGGACACCTTGATGAAAACGCGATCACCGAGGGGTTTAACGGTGGACACGCTGAGGGATACAGCAGCCATGACGTCTGGTTCGATCTCAGAGCTTGGGATGGTCGACGGGCGTGGGTGAGCGCTTTTGGCACTCTCGGCCGTCGAGTGCCAACTTACAGCCGTGCCGGGTCGTGTCGCAATCGGGACGGCTGGGCGGTTCCCCGTACCGACCGGGGGCGCACCCCGGGGGGGAGCCGGTTGGGTGGTAAGTTTTCACGGCCCGAAAGGCCTGCCCTTTCGCCCCAACGCTTTTCACCATGGCCGCTGCAGCCCCCGCCACCACCGGTACGAAAGGAATCGTCCGTCAGGTCATCGGCCCTGTGCTGGACGTGGAATTCCCCGCCGGCAAGCTGCCGCGCATCTTCAATGCCCTCCGCATCGAGGCCACCAACTCCGCCGGTCAGGCCATCGCCCTGACCGCCGAGGTCCAGCAGCTGCTGGGTGACCACCGGGTGCGGGCCGTCGCCATGAGCACCACCGATGGCCTGGTCCGCGGCATGGAAGCCCTCGACACCGGCGCACCCATCTCGGTGCCCGTGGGCGAGGCCACCCTCGGCCGCATCTTCAACGTCCTCGGCGAGCCCGTCGACGAGCAGGGCCCGGTGAGCACCAGCACCACCGCCCCGATCCACCGCCAAGCCCCCCGGCTCACCGACCTCGAGACCAAGCCCAAGGTGTTCGAGACCGGCATCAAGGTGATCGACCTCCTGGCCCCCTACCGCCAGGGCGGAAAGGTGGGCCTGTTCGGCGGTGCCGGCGTCGGCAAGACGGTGCTGATCCAGGAACTGATCAACAACATCGCCAAGGAGCACGGCGGTGTGTCGGTGTTCGGCGGCGTGGGTGAGCGCACCCGCGAAGGCAACGACCTGTACCAGGAATTCAAGGAATCCGGCGTGATCAACGCCGAGGACCTGAGCAAGTCGAAGGTGGCCCTCTGCTACGGCCAGATGAACGAGCCCCCCGGCGCCCGGATGCGCGTGGGTCTCTCGGCCCTGACCATGGCCGAGCACTTCCGTGACGTGAACAAGCAGGACGTGCTGCTGTTCATCGACAACATCTTCCGTTTCGTGCAGGCCGGCTCCGAGGTGTCTGCCCTGCTGGGCCGCATGCCTTCGGCCGTGGGCTACCAGCCCACCCTCGGCACCGACGTGGGTGAACTGCAGGAGCGCATCACCTCCACCCTCGAGGGATCGATCACCTCGATCCAGGCCGTCTACGTGCCTGCTGACGACCTGACCGACCCCGCTCCGGCCACCACCTTCGCCCACCTCGACGCCACCACGGTGCTCAGCCGTGGCCTCGCCTCCAAGGGCATCTACCCCGCCGTGGATCCCCTGGATTCCACCAGCACCATGCTGCAGCCGGCGGTGGTCGGCGATGAGCATTACCGCACCGCCCGGGCCGTTCAGTCGACCCTGCAGCGCTACAAGGAACTGCAGGACATCATCGCCATCCTCGGCCTCGATGAACTGTCGGAAGATGACCGTCGCACCGTCGACCGGGCCCGCAAGATCGAGAAGTTCCTCTCCCAGCCCTTCTTCGTGGCAGAGGTCTTCACCGGTCAGTCCGGCGAATACGTGAAGCTGGCCGACACCATCAAGGGCTTCCAGCAGATTCTCGCCGGCGAACTTGACGATCTGCCCGAGCAGGCGTTCTACCTCGTCGGCAGCATCGACCAGGTCAAGGCCAAGGCCGAGAAGATCCGTTCCCAGGCCAAGGGCTGATCCCCCGCCCCAGTCCCTGAGCCTCTACCACCATGCCCCTCACCCTGCGGGTGCTCTGCCCCGACCAGAGCGTCTTCGACGGTCCCGCCGACGAAGTGATCCTGCCCAGCACCACCGGCCAGCTCGGGGTGCTTCCCGGCCACGTGTCCCTGCTCACAGCCCTTGATGTGGGCGTTCTGCGCCTGCGCGAAGGCAACCGCTGGTCGGCCATCGCCCTCATGGGCGGTTTCGCCGAAGTGGAAGCCGACGAGATCAGTGTTCTCGTCAACGGCGCTGTGGCCGGCACGGCCATCGACGCCAACGAAGCCCAGCGCCAGCTGGAAACCGCCCAACAGAAGGCGGCTGGCTTCGAAGGTCAGCCCAGCAGCACCGAGAAGCTGCTGGCCCAGCAGGAGCTGCTCAAGGCCCGGGCCCGGCTCCAGGCCACCAAGGCCAACGGCTGAGCCTGGCGGGGGGCAGTCTCTGCCTCCCTCGCCCTTGCATCGCTGCAAATCAAAGCCCCGGCCCCTTGCGGGGTCCGGGGCTTTCTGGTGGCCGGAAGCTCTGGTGCTTGGGGCTTCTGGGGCCCGCAGCCCTCAGGCGGTCCCGCAGAAGGTGACCTCGGGGAACTTGAGCTTGGCCTCATCGAGGCTCTTGCCCTTGCCTTCCTCCTGCCAGAAGTTGATCACCTCGGTGGCCTTGTTGAGGATCTCGACCCGTTCGTTTTCGGTGATCCAGCTCTTGGCCTCCAGCACCCCCTTGAGGGTTTCCCAGGCATCCTCCCGGGGCCAGAAGAAGTAGGCCGTGAGCGGGCTGGGACCACCGCCGACGATCTGATCGACCGCCAGGGCGACGTTGTCGGGCAGCCAGAGGATCTTGAGCAGGAAACGGCCCTCATCGGCCTTGGGGGTGTAGCCCGAGGGGACCCCGTCGGCATCGATGGTGGCGGTGGCCAGCACAGCACTGGCGCTCTTCATGCCCGTGGGGCGGGGGGCCGGTGCGGCTCCGGCGGTCTCGCCGGCGTCGGTGTCAAGGAGGTCGGAATCGACGGCGGCGGTCTCGGTCACAGGGCTCGTCTCGGCAGGACTCTGGGGCAAGGGGTTCAGCCTGGCACGGCAGGCAAACGACTAACCTACCAGCCGCCTTTTCTGCCCCATGGCCCTGCGGCTGCTGCTCGATTCTGCTGCAGCCCCCGCATGGCAGGCCTGGCTGCCCAGCGGCCTCTTCCGCGGGGTGACCACCAATCCCACCCTGCTGCGTCAGGCCGGTGTGCCCTGTGAGCCCGGGGCCCTGGCCGATCTCTGCCGCCGCGCCCGCGACCTGGGCTGCCAGGAACTGCATCTGCAGGCCTGGGGGGCCGAGGCCGGCAGCCTGCTCGACTGCGGCCAGCGGCTGGCGGCCCTCGACCCGGGCCTGGTGCGCGTCAAGCTGCCCATCGACCGGGCCGGCGCCGACGCCGGCCGGCGACTGGTGGCCGCCGGGGTGCCGGTGACCTTCACCGCCGCCTACGAGGCCTCCCAGGTGCTGATCGCCGCGGCCCTGGGCGCCACCGACATCGCTCCCTACCTGGGCCGGATCCAGGACCAGGGGCGCGATGGCCTGGCGGAACTGACCGCCATGCAGCGCTGCCTCGACGGTCTGGGCTCCTCCCTGCGGCTGCTGGTGGCCAGCCTGCGCCAGCCCCACGACCTCGTGGCCCTCGCCGGCGTCGGGATCGACAGTTTCACCCTCGCGCCGTCGCTGGCCGATCGCCTCTTCGCCTGCGCCGCCACCGAGGAGGCCGCCGCCGTGTTTCTGGCCGATGCCCTCGCCCCATGACCGCTGCCCCCTCAGCCCTGCTGCTGTTCGACATCGACGGCGTCATCCGTGACGTGGGGGGCAGCTACCGGCGGGCGATCGCAGCGACGGTGCAGCACTTCGGCGGCCCCCGGCCCGACCTCGACGCCATCGACAGCCTCAAGGCCGAAGGCTGCTGGAACAACGACTGGGAAGCGTCCCACGAACTGCTGCGCCGCAGCGGCATCGCCCCCCTGCCGACCTTTGCGGCGGTGGTGGAGGTGTTCAACGGCTTCTACTTCGGCGGTGATCCCGACGGTGACCCCGGCCAGTGGCAGGGCTTCATCGGCGGCGAACCCCTGCTGGTGCAGGCCGACTTCTTTGCAGACCTGAGCGCGGCGGGGCTGGCCTGGGGCTTCGTGAGCGGCGCCGAACCCCCCTCGGCCCGGTTTGTGCTCGAGGCCCGCCTCGGCCTGGCGGCCCCCCCCCTGATCGCCATGGGCGATGCCCCAGACAAGCCCGACCCCACCGGCCTGCTGCGGCTGGCGGCGCAGCTGGAGGGGAACCGCGGCCCCCTGCCCCTGGCCTACGTGGGCGACACCGTCGCCGATGTGCTCACGGTCGTGCACGCCCGCAGGGCCGAACCCGGGCGGCCCCTGCGGGCCATCGGCGTGCTG
>CAMASU010000160.1 GCA_945861105.1 Synechococcus sp. UW140 | reverse complement strand
CCGCGACCCGCAGGTGGCCATAGAAGTGCTCACCCCTGATTTCTGGGGCGGCCACAGCACCCTCGCCGCCGCCGAGACGGCCCAGCGGCAACGGCTGGCGACGGTGCTGGCGGCCGAGCCGGTGTGCTTCAACCACAACCTCGAAACGGTGCAGCGACTGCAGGGGGAGGTGCGCCGTGGCGCGACCTGGAGCCGGTCCCTGGGATTGCTGCAGGCCGCCCGCGAGCTGGCCCCGGCCATCCCGACCAAGTCGGGCCTGATGCTGGGACTGGGCGAACAGCATGACGAGGTGGTGGCCGCCCTGCAGGCCCTGCGGGCGGTGGACTGCCAGCGGGTGACCCTTGGTCAGTACCTGCGCCCCTCCCTCGCCCACCTGCCCGTGGCCCGCTACTGGACACCGGCCGAATTCGAGGCCCTGGGGACGCTGGCACGGGACCTGGGTTTCGCGGACGTGCGCAGTGGACCGTTGGTGCGCAGCAGTTACCACGCCGAAACCGGCGGCAACTGAGAGAGGCCTTGGAGATCCCGCAATAAGCACTTAAAATGAAGGGTCAGATGGAGACTGCCGCGAACCCCGGCTGATCCCTGCCCCCCACGACCGGAACCGATGGCCATCTCTCGACGTCTGCACCCATTCATCACAATGGGTCGGCTGTCGGGACCGGATCCGGCCAGCCTCGACCAGGCGGTCACGGCCGCCGGCCGGCTGTTCTTCGTCGCCGGCGCCGACCCGATCGAGCAGAAGCTGTGGGTGTCGGATGGCAGCGCCGCAGGAACGGTGGTCATCGGCGGCGGGGCTGGGCAGCCCGATCCGCGGGAACCCACCCAGCTGACGCCCTTCAAGGGAGGGGTGGCCTTCGCAGCCCTTGACGGCCAGCACGGCCGTGAACTCTGGAGCAGCGACGGCACCAGCGCCGGTACGCGGTTGATCGCTGATCTGGGGGAAGGGGCCCTCGGCATCTACCCCAATGGCCTGACGGCGGCCGGAGGCAGGCTGTTCTTCGTCCCCTCCCCCGATTACCGCGCCCAGCTGGAACTGTGGTCCAGCGACGGCACCAGCGCCGGCACCCGCTCGGTGAAGGTTCTGCCGACACTCGAACTGGGCACCCAGGTCAACAACCTCACCAGTGATGGTGCGGGGGTCTATTTCAGTGTCGATGACAGCACCGCCAGTCAGCTGTGGTTCAGCGACGGCACTGAGGCAGGAACAAAGCTGATCAGTGAGTTTTCGCCGACGCTCTACTACGCCCCCACCCGGGATTTCACAGTCACCGGTGGGCACCTGTTCTTCATTGCCTATGACGTCAGCACCGGCCAGGAAGTGTGGGTGTCCGACGGCACAACGGCCGGTACGAGGCTGCTGAAAGACATCAACCCCGGACTGGTCTCTAATTATTCGGGCAGTTATCCCTCTGATCTCACCGCCGTGAACGGCCAGCTGTTCTTCGTCGCCTTTGACGAAGATCACGGTGTCGAGCTCTGGAAGAGTGATGGCACAGAAGCGGGCACGGTGCTCGTGAAAGACATCAACCCTGAGCCTGGATTCGGTGGATATCCCCAGCAGCTGATGGCCGTGGGGCAGACCCTCTTTTTCACCGCTTTCAGCGATAGTCCCGACGGTCTGAGCTTTGATCTCTGGAGCAGCGACGGCACTGAGGCTGGCACCCGCATTGTCAGCAGGCTCAACAGGGAAGGTGACGCCACGGGCTTTTATCCCAGGGCCCTGGCTCCGGCCGGCTCACGGCTGGTCTTTGTTTCCGATTCTCCAGACCACAACGACGAGATCTGGATCACGGACGGCTCCGCCGCCGGCACCTCCCTGCTGACCCTGGCGGTCCCGTCATCGGAGCACGACCCATCCGTCACCTCAAGCCTGATCCTCGGTGGCCAGGTGGTCAACGGTCAGCTTCTGTACCAGAGCCTCACATCCTCGGACCTGCTCTCGGTCCCCCTCGGTCCCGAGCCAGCAGCCAGCCAGCTGTCGGTGGTCGGCGGTCTTGTGCTCCTGCAGGACGGTAACGGTCGTTTCTGGGTCAGCCGCGACGGGGGGCCCGCCACTGGAATCACCTGGGGGGGAGCCGCCCTCAACGCCTCCACATTGCCGGCCTGGCAGTTGCTCGCTGCCGCGGAGGACCGCGGCAACATGTTGCTCTGGCGCAACCGCAGCTCAGGTGAGATCGTCACCTGGACCCTGGACGACTGGACGTTCACAGGGGGCAGTGCGCCGATGCTGCCATCTTCAGCAGACGCCCTGAGGCTTGAATCGCGCTACCAGACAGATCTCAATGGCGACCGGATCATCGGTGCCACCCGCACCGTTCTCAGCCGTGGCGGTGATCAGCTGTCGCGACGCACCGGCGACGATGGACTGACGACGACCACCACCGGTGGCACGAGCAAGGATCTGAAGTGGGGCGGGCAGCCCCTGCAGTTCAATGACAAGCGACTGCCCGGTTGGTCCGCCCTCGCCACCGCCTCCATCAATGGGGTCACCAGCCTGCTCTGGCGGCAGAACGGCAGCGGCAACCTGGCCACCTGGTCCTTTGACACCACCGGCAATGCCTCCGGCGGCACCGATCCGGTTCCCTCCTCCTCTGACCAGGCCTCCCGCTTCGAGATCCAGTTCGGCATCGATGCCAACGGCGACCGCGCCATCGGTTCCCCCCGAGTGCCCGTGGCCTCCGCCGGCGATGGCGCAGAGGCCCTCTACTGCGATGCCTTCTCCCGGCGCCTCACGACCGAAACTGGCCCCCCCCTGCTCTGGGGTGGTGCGCCGCTGCTGGAGAAGGACCCGCGTCTGGTGGGCTGGACAGCCGTCGCCTTCCGCTCCGTTGGCGGCAACAGGCTGCTGTGGCGAGAAGAGGCGACCGGCAACCTGGCCCAGTGGACCTTTGATGCCAGCGGTTCTGCCACCGGCGGCACAGCGCCGGTGGGTCGATTCAGCGCCGAGGCCTACGGCTATGAGAGCGACTACAGCCTTGATGCCAATGGTGATCGCAGCATCGGCAGCCCCTGGCAACCCATCGCCTATTCGGTGAATGGTCTGAGTAATCCTTCCAACCGTTGGCTGCTGCAGCGCAACAGCAGCAGCAATGTGTTGGGGGTGAGCCTCAACAATGGTCCCGTCCTTTCCCTCTCCTGGGGCGGCAGCCTGCTGGATGGCGATCCACGTCTTGCCGGCTGGACCGCCGTTGCCGCCACCAGTGAGGTGAGCACAAACAAACTGCTCTGGCGTCAGGAGGGAAGCGGCAATCTCGCCAGCTGGACCTTTGATGCCAACTGGTCTGCCGTCAGCGGTGCCCCCGCCGTTGGGCCCAACAGCCCGGATGCCTATGCGCTGGAGCGCAGCTTTGGAATCGATGCCAACCGCGACGGCACGATCGGCAACCCTGGTGCCGCCTTTGCGGTGGTCTCCAGCATCGGCACGATCACGCTGCAGCGATCGTTGAACGGCAATCGGCTGTCGGTGGCCGATAACGGAGCGGTGCCGGTGGACCTGTTCTGGGGCGGCAGTGCCTTGACGGCACCGGATCCACGGCTGGGGGGCTGGACGGCGATCGCCGCCGCCCGGCTGGATGGTGTCAACAGCCTGCTCTGGCGAGAGACGGCCACCACCAACCTCGCCACCTGGAGTTTTGATTCCCTCTGGCGGGCCACCGGTGGAACGGCACCGGTCGCGAGCACTTCTGCTGCGGCCTACGGCTACGAGAGCCGTTACGGGCTTGATCTCAACGGTGATCGCAGCATCGGTCTGCCGTTCACGGTCATCTCCTCCAGCGTCATCTCCTCAAGCAGCGGCGGCAGCAGCCTGGTGCGGTTGGCGGGCAGCCGACAGCTGGCGATCAGCAGCGCCGGCGGTGCGATCACACCGTTGCGCTGGGGTGGTGTGCCACTGCTCGATGGTGATGCACGCCTCACGGGCTGGAGCGCCCTGGCAGTGATCCCTGCCACGGCAACAACGGGCCACCAGCTGCTTTGGCAGCAGGCCGGCAGCGGTCAGGCCGTGACCTGGACGTTTGACAGCAATGGCACGGCGATCAGCGGCAGTGATCCGATCAGTGCTGGCTCCACTGGGTTCAACGGTCTGGAGCAGAGCTTCCAGGTGGACCTCAATGGCGACCGGTGCATCGGCAACCCCTACACCACCCTCGCCGTTTCCGGCGCCATTGCCCTGCAGCGCCACAGCAGCAGCGGCCGGCTTGCGATCAGCAGCAACGGCGGAGCTGCGATCGGCCTCAGCTGGGGCGGCAGCGACCTGCTCGACGGTGATTCACGCCTGAGCGGCTGGACCGCCATCGCTGCGGCGAGGGTGAACGGAACGAATCAGTTGCTGTGGCGCCAATCCACCTCCGGCAACCTCACCACCTGGACCTTCGATGACCGCTGGAACCCCAGCGGTGGCACCGCCATCGTCACCCGTGACTCCCAGGACGCCATCACGCTGGAAGAGGTCTTCGGCCTTGACGCCAACGACGACGGCGCCATCGGTGAACCCCTCTCACCCATCGAACGTCTCCGCGGGCTCATCGTGGCCGCAGAACCCAACGCCAACGCCCGCGACCCCTTCACGGCGGTGGTGAGCGGCGGCGCCTTCGCCGACGATCTCGTTGCCCCGGTCGGCGACAACGCGTTCATCGGAGGCGCTGATCTGCTGACCGGCATCGCCCTGCCGGAGGGGTCCATCGACATCCTCGATGCCGGACTGCGCAGCTCCCGCACCACGGTCCTGCTGGCCAGCCCGACCGATCTTCCCTACCCCGTGGATGGCGACAGGGGCTACACCCTGGTGCGCAATCTCGACCCTGGTCGTGATGATCTGGTGCTGCCGGCCAACGTGGCCATCACCAGTGCCAGCCGCACCCTGACCTTCCAGGGCGCGGCCATCACCGGCCTCGGGCTGCATGTCGACAGCAATGGCAACGGTTCCTATGACAGCGGCGATGACCTCATCGCCCTGCTGGCCGGAATCAGCACCACCCTGCCGCGCACCATTCGGATCTGAGCTTTACGGCGGCTGGCCCAGCCGGTCCCGGTTGCGCCGGCCCAGGTCTGTGTCGAAGCAGATGTCGGGCTGCCCCGATTCCCGGTTGCGACACGGATAGGC
>CAMASU010000159.1 GCA_945861105.1 Synechococcus sp. UW140 | reverse complement strand
CTGGTGCTCACCAGCGTCACCGATCTCGACCCCACCGCCCTGGCCGCCGCCCTCAGCGGCTGCGCTCCATGGCCTCCGGCTGCTTGAGGGCCGCCGCGGTGAGCACCTCGGCCCCGTCGTCGGTCACGGCCACATCGTCTTCGATGCGGATGCCGATCCCCTTCCAGCGATCCTCGATGGCGGGCTGGCCGTCGGGCACCGGCAGCCGATCACTCACATACAGCCCCGGTTCGACGGTGAGCACCATGCCGGGCTGCAGCGCCACGGGATGCTCGCCCAGCCGGTAGGCGCCGACGTCGTGCACATCCAGACCCAGCCAGTGGCCTGTGCGATGCATGTACAGATGCCGGTAGGCCCCCTGCTCGATGACGCCGTCGACACTGCCCGCCAGCAGCCCCAGCTCCAGCAGCCCCTCCACCAGCACCCGCACGGCGGTGGCATGGACCTCCTCGGCGGTGCCCCCCGGCCGCACCATCGCAAGGGCCGCCAGCTGCGCCGCCAGCACCAGGTCGTAGAGGGCCCGCTGCTCACCGCTGAACCGGCCGTTCACCGGAAAGGTGCGGGTGATGTCGCCGTTGTAGTGGTCGTCGAGGCTGCAGCCGGCATCGATCAGCAGCAGGTCGCCATCGCGCAGGGGGGCGTTGTTGGCCGTGTAGTGGAGGATGCAGGCGTTGTCGCCGCCGGCGACGATCGAGGGATAGGCGAAACCGCGGGTGCCGCTGGCCAGAAAGTGGTGGTCGAGTTCGGCCCGCACATCGGCCTCGTTGAGGCCGGGCCGCACCATGGCGCGCACCCGTTCGTGGGCAGCGGCGCTGATCGCCGCCGCCAGCCGCAGCCGCTCCAGCTCGTCCGGATCCTTCACCAGACGCATCGCATGCAGCAGCGGGCAGGGGGCCACCAACCGGTCGGCACCGCCGCCGCGGCGGGGGGCCCGGTCGAGCTGATCGGCCCAGAGCCGCAGCACCAGCGGTTCCAGATGAGGATGGCGACCCACCCGGAAGCAGATCCCCTCGGCCCCCTGCAGGTAACCGGGCAGCAGCGACTCCAGCTCGTCGAGGGGATGGGCCAGGTCGGCACCGAACTGCCGCACGGCCCCTTCCGTCCCCCAGCGGAAGCCATCCCAGACCTCGGCCAGGGGATCCTTGGCCGGCACGAACAGCACGAACGGCGTCTCAGGGCAGTGGGGCAGCAGCAGCGCCACGGCACCGGGCTCATCACAGCCGGTCAGGTACCAGAAATCACTGTCCTGACGGAACGGAAACTCGACATCGGCGTGGTGCCGCTGGGGCACCGCCGCGGGGATGATGGCCGCCAGGCCCCCCAGGGCCTCTAGGAAACGGCGGCGGCGGTGGTCGTACGAGATCGGCACAGGCTCTGTCGTGGCCGCCCTGAGGCGGTTTAATTGAGTGTGTCAGTTTCGGCTCCCGTCCGGGACTCTGTGAGCGATTTCCTCGTCCTGGCCGGACTCGTTCTGGTGGTTCTGGCCGGTTCGGCCCTTCCCGCAGCCATTGAGGCGGCCCTGCTCAGCGTCAATCCGCTGCGGGTGCACGACATGGTGGCCAAGTCGGTGCCGGGCGCCCTCAAGCTGCAATCGCTCAAGAACCGCCTGGGCCGCTCCCTGGCGGTGCTGGTGATCTCGAGCAACGTCTTTCAGATCTTCGGCAGCCTGATGCTCGGCGGCGTCGCGGCGGCGGTGTTCAGCCGCCATGACCTCGGCAAGTCGGCCCTCACGGGCTTCAACCTCGGCCTCACCCTGGTGGTGATCCTGGTGGGCGAGATCATGCCCAAGGCCCTCGGCACCCGCATGGCGCCGTCCCTGTCGCTGATGTCAGCCCCGGCGATCATCCTGCTCACCCGCCTCTGCACCCCGCTGATCCTGCCGCTGGAACGGGTGATGCCGGCCATCACCGAAGAGAGCGAACTCACCACCGATGAGGAGGAGATCCGCCTGCTGGCCCGGCTCGGCTCCCAGAAAGGTCAGATCGAGGCCGACGAGGCCGCGATGATCGCCAAGGTGTTCCAGCTCAACGACCTCACCGCCCGTGATCTGATGCTGCCGCGGGTCTCGGCCCCCAGCCTCAGCGGTGCCGCCCGCCTCGATGATCTGCGCGACACGCTGCTGAGCAGCGATTCCCCCTGGTGGGTGGTGCTGGGCCAGGAGGTGGACGAGGTGCTGGGGGTGGCCAGCCGCGACAACCTGCTCACCGCTCTGGTGCAGGGGCGGGGCCAGGCGACCGTGGCCAGCCTGTCGGAACCCGTCGACTACGTGCCCGAAATGATCCGGGCCGACCGGCTGCTCACCTGCTTCCGAAGGCGCAACGATTCGGTGCGGGTGGTCGTCGATGAATTCGGCGCCTTCGTCGGCCTCGTGGGGGCCGATGCGGTGCTGGCGGTGCTGGCGGGTTGGTGGCGACCGCGGCGGCCATGAGCCGGGGCGGTCGCCAGGCCGTCGCCACGGCCCTGCGCCGCTGGCGCGGCAGCCTGCGACCCAGCCTGCGGGAGCAGGCCGCCCTGGCGGACGCCCTGAAGACCTTCGACCACCAGCTGGAGCGGCTCGATCACGGCACCCTGCGGCTGGTGGTGCTGGGCCGGGTGGGGGTGGGCAAGAGCAGCCTGCTCAATGCCCTCCTGGGGCACGACCGCTTTCGCACCGACGCGGTGCATGGGTCCACCCGGGAGGCTCAGGAGGCCACCTGGACCGTGCCCCTCCCGGAGCTGGCGGCGGTGCGACTGGTGGACGCCCCCGGCCTGGATGAAGTGGACGGTGACCGTCGCGCCGCCCTGGCCCAGCAGCTGGCCTCCGGCGCCGACCTGGTGCTGCTGGTGCTCGACGGGGACCTCACCACCCCGGAACTGGCGGCGATCGAGCAGCTGCGCCGCCAGGGCAAGCCGTTCCTGCTGGTGGTCAATGGGGCCGATCGCCACTCGCCCGCCGACCGTCTCGACCTGGAACGGTCGTTGCAGCGGCGGCTGGCCCGGCTGCTGCCCGAACCCACCCTGATCTGGACCGCCGCCGCCCCCCACCTGCCGCAGCTGCAGGCCGATGGACGGGTGCGCAGCGTGGCCGGCCCCGCCCAGCTGGATGACCTGCAGCAGCAGCTCGAGCGCCTGCTGCAGCAGCAGGGGGAGCTGCTGCTCTGCCTCAACACCCTTGGCCAGGCCGAAGCCGTGGCGGCCCATCTGCTCGATCTGCGCCTGAGCCTGCGGCAGGGGGCCGCCCGGCGGCTGATCGGCCAGTGGGCCGCCCTCAAGGCCGCCGGCCTGGCGGCCAGCCCGCTCGGCTGGCTGGATCTTGCCGGCAGCGCCGCCGCGGATGCGGCCCTGGTCAATCAGCTGTGCCGGCTCTACGGCATCGCCCTCGGCCCCCGCGAACGCCGCCGGCTGCTGCGCCGCATCGGCACGAACGGGGCCTGGATCAGCGGCAGTCAGCTGGGGCTGCAGGCCCTGCTGGGGGGGGTGAAGCAGCTGCTGCTGCTGCTGGCCCCCGCCAGCGCCGGCCTGAGCCTGGTGCCCGCCGCCCCCGTGGCCCTGGCCCAGGCGGCCCTGGCGGTGCAGGGCAGCCGGCTCACCGGCCGCGAAACCGCCCGACAGCTGCTGCTCGGAGCCCGCCAGGGCCCGACGCGGCCGGCAAGCCTGCGGCGGCGCTTGCTGCGCGACAACCCGTCGGCGCGGCACTGGCTCGAAGGATCCCGGCCCGCCTCGGCCGAAGCGGCTCTGCCATGACCGCCACCGTCGCCCTCTTCGGCACCAGCGCCGACCCGCCGACCGTGGGCCACCGGGCGGTGCTGAAGGGGCTGACCGACCTGGTGCCCCTGGTGGCCACCTGGGCCAGCGACAATCCCTTCAAGCAGCACGGGGCTCCGCTGGACCTGCGGGCAGCCCTGCTGGAGGCGGTGGTGCGCGACCTGCAGCAGCAGGTGGGCCCCCAGCGGCTGGAACTCTGCCAGGACCTCAGCAGCAGTCGGGTGCGCGACAGCCTCGAACGGGCCGCCGACCGCTTCCCCCACCATGACCGGCTGCTGGTGGTGGGCAGTGACCTGCTGGAGCAGATCCCCCGCTGGGCCGCCCTGGACGCCTGGCTGCCGGGCTGTCGGCTGGGGGTCATCCCACGCCAGGGCTGGCCGGTGCAGCCCGCGGCCCTTGAACGGCTGCGGCAGCTGGGGGGCTTGCCCGAACTGCTGCCCCTGCACATCCCGGCGGCCGCCAGTTCCAGCATCCGCCGCCACCCTGATCCGCAGCTGGTGCCCGACGAACTGCTGCCCCGGCTGATGGCGCAGAATCTCTATGGCTTCTCCGCTGACGGTTGTCCTCCCCCCTGCGGATCGCACTGATACAGGCCAATCCACTGGTGGGGGATCTGCACGGCAACCGCGAGGCCATCGCCGAGCAGTGCCGACAGGCCGCCACCACCGGCTGCCGGCTGGCCCTGGCCCCCGAACTGGCCCTGTGGGGCTACCCGCCGCGGGACCTGCTGCTGCGGCCGGCCCTGCAGCAGGAGCACGACCGGCAGCTGCAGCAGCTGGCCGAGCAGCTGCCCACCGATCTGCAGCTGCTGCTGGGGGTGAGTGAGGCCACCGGCAGCGGCTGCCATAACGCCATCGCCCAGGTGGGCGACGGCGGCTGGCGCATCGTCGCCCGCAAACGGCTGCTGCCCTGCCACGACGTCTTCGACGAGCGGCGCTACTTCCAGCCGGGCACGGCCCCCTGCTGGCTCGACCTGTCGACGGCAGCCGCCCCGGACGCCCCCACGCTGCGGCTGGGGCTGACGATCTGCGAAGACCTCTGGGTGGAACCCGGGCCCGCCGGGGGCCGTGGCGGCCCGGTGGATCCGATCGGCGACCTGGTGCCCTTCGGGGTGGACCTGCTGATCAACCTCTCGGCTTCGCCCTACGGCCGCAGCAAGCCCCGGCAGCGGCTCCAGCAGGCGGCGGCGGCCGCCCGGCGGCTGGGGGCCCCGGTGGTCTACCTGAACCAGGTGGGCGGCAACGACGAACTGATCTTTGACGGTGGCAGCTTCGTGCTCAATGCCGACGGCAGCCTGGCCCTGCAGCTGCCCCGTGCCACCGAAGCCCTGGGGGTCTGGTCAACCGCAGGGGCCACCAGCGCG
>CAMASU010000158.1 GCA_945861105.1 Synechococcus sp. UW140 | reverse complement strand
GCACCAACTGGCATCAGCTGCGGGCGGTGGTGCGTCCGGGGCTGCGCCTGGCCACCCTCGGCTCCCTGGCCTGTGCCCTGCTGCTGATGCTGGCGGTGCTGTCGCTGGAGGCCGCTGCCCCCGGCCTGCTGCCCATTCCCCCGGGTCCTGGCCCGGCCCTGTTCGTGGGGGCGATGCTCTGCAGCACCGATGCTTCGGCGGTGCTCGCGGTGCTGCGGCCCCTGGCCGATCGCCTGCCCGGCCGCCTCATTGATCTGATCGACTGCGAGTCGGCCTTCAACGACCCCATGGCGGTGGTGCTCGCCGGAGTGGCCCTGGCCCTCAGCGCCGGCCAGACCACCGACGGCGCCACCCTCATCAGCGACATCGTGCGCCAGTTCCTGATGGGAACGATGGTCGGCTTCCTCGGGGGAAGCATGGCCAGCCGCCTGCTCGACACCGATCCCGAGGGTGTCGACAGCTCCAGCCAGGCCGTGGTCAGCCTGTCGGTGCTGCTGCTGCTCTTCGGCGGCACCACGCTCATCGGCGGCAGCGGTCTGCTGGCGGCCTACATCGCGGGCCTTGTGATCGGCAACAGCGACAACCTTGATCCCCGGGCGCTGGAGCACGCCTATGGCGGCTACCTGAAGCTCTCCGAACTGCTGCTGTTCCTGTGCATGGGCCTCGTCGTCACCCCGGTGGCGGTGGTGCGGCTGGCGCCCTGGATCGCGCTGCTGTTCCTGGCGCTGCAGCTGGTGCGGCTGCTGGCGGTGAGCCCGCTGCTGGGCACCCTGCTGAGCCGTGGTGAAGTGCTCTTCGTGGGCCTCTGCGGCCTGCGCGGGGCTGTGCCCATTGCCCTGGCGATCCAGGCGGCGGCGCGGCGTGACGAGGTGGGCACCTGGGGCCTGCTGATGCCGCCCCTGGCGCTGGGGGTGGTGTTGCTGGGGCTGCTGCTCCAGGGCACCAGCCTCGTGCCGCTGGCCCGGCGGCTCGGGCTAGCGTCCACGCCTGCCGACTGAATCGCCGTGCGACTGCTGCTGCTGGGCTGCACCGGGCTGGTGGGCCGTGCCCTGGTGCCCCTGCTGGCCGAGGCCGGCCACGAGCTGGTGCTGGTGAGTCGCCGCGCGGCCGTGCCCGCCGCCGGTCAGCTGCTGCAGCTCGATGTGCTCGATGCTGCTGCCTGGGCTGGCGATGGTCCCCTGGCGACCGCCGTGGCCGCCGCCGAGGCGGTGGTGAATCTCACGGGCGAGCCCATCGCCGAGAAGCGCTGGACGCCGGCCCATCGGGCCCTGCTGCGGTCCAGCCGGGTGGCGGTGACCCAGCGACTGGCTGCCGCCATCAGCGCTGCCCCCGTGCCGCCGCAGGTGCTGGTGTCCGGGTCGGCGGTCGGCTACTACGGCACCTCTGCAGACGGCTGCTTCGACGAGGACAGTCCCTGCGGGACTGACTTCCTGGCCGACCTCTGCCGCGACTGGGAGGCGGCGGCCCAGGCCGTCCCGCCCGCCTGTCGGGTGGTGCGGCTGCGCACGGGCATCGTGCTGGCACCGGAGGGGGGCGCCCTGGGCCGCATGCTGCCGCTGTTCCGCGCCGGCCTCGGCGGTCCCGTGGGCAACGGCCGCCAGTGGATGAGCTGGATCGACCGCGGTGACCTTTGCGCCGTGATCGCCGAGGCCCTCGTCAACCCGGCCTGGGACGGTGCCCTCAACGGCACGGCCCCCAACCCCGTGACGATGGCTGACTTCTGCGCCACCCTCGGACAGGTGCTGGCCCGGCCCAGCCTGTTGCCGGTGCCGGCTCCGGTGCTGCAGCTGCTCCTGGGGGACGGCGCCCGGGTGGTGCTCGAGGGGCAGCGGGTGCTGCCCCGGCGGTTGCAGGCCCTCGGTTTCCGGTTCCGCTACCCCGAACTCAGCGCTGCCCTCGCCGCTGCCACCAGCCCAGAGCGCCGCTGACGAGGGCCGCCGCCATCAACACCCCGATCGCCGGGGTGAACAGGGGATCCCAGAGGCGCTGGAACAGCTGCAGTGGTCCATGCAGGCCGCGGCTCTCCAGCAGCACCGCCGCCACGAACCAGACACCGCCGGCGATCACCAGGAACACATCGGCCACCAGCAGCCGGTCGAGCCAGAGCTTCAGCGGTCCGGTCATCGTGGTGGAGCGGCCAGGGCCTCCAGCATCGCCTGGGCCAGGCGGTCGCTGCCGCCGCCGGGCCCCAGGCGCCGATCGCCCTCCGACCGGCAGCGGGCGCGCAGGTCGTCATCCGTGAGCAACCGTTGCAGCAGGCTCGCCGAAGCCGCCAGGGTGGCCTCGGCCCCCACCGGACCGGCGGCGCAGACCACTCCGGGGCCGAGCAGCCGCCGCTGGGCCTCGGCGAAGCCCTCCGTGAACTGGGGACCGCGTCCGGCGAGCTGCAGCACCGGGATCCCCAGGCCCACCGCCTGCTCGGTGGCGGTGCCGGCCATGGCCACCACCACCCGGCTGCTGACCAGCAGCGGAGCAAACCGCCCCCAGTGGAGCCCCAGCCGCAGGCTGCCGCAACGCAGCCCGAGGGGTTGGCCGTCGCGGTTGTGGTCCAGCTCCCAGCCGCATCGGTCAACCAGGGTCGCCAGGGCCTGGGCTGTGATGTCGGCCACCAGGGCCGCCTCAAAGCGGCAGTGGCGGGCGGTGGGGGGCAGCCGCTCCAGCAGCTGCAGCATCAGGGCCAGGTTCTCGAGGGCTTCCGGTGTGCGGCTGCCGGGCAGCAGCAGCACCTGGGGTGGGGCGTCTTCCGCCGGTGTCGGCACCGGTTCGGCCCGCAGGCGGTCCATGAAGGGATTGCCAAGGAAGCGCACCGGCCGCCGCAGCTGGCCGCTGAGGTCCTCGGCCGTGAGGGCATCGCGGGCGAACACCGCCCGGAAGCGCCGGCTGGCCAGGCAGGGGCCGCAGGGCCAGGGCAGCCGCAGCCGCCCCTCGTAATGGCTCGAATAGGCCACGAGGTAAGTGGCCACCGGTCGCCGGCAGCTCCAGGCCAGCAGCACCGGGATCACATCGCCGATCACCACGAGTCCATCAGCCCGCCGGGCCGCTGACCAGAGCCGCCAGCTGCGGCCCAGCAGGTAGAGCACCTGCCCCTGCAGCACTTCGGTGAGCCGGCCGGCGCCGCTGGTGTAGCCGAGCCCGCCGGTGCTGTAGCTGCGGGTGTGCCCCAGCACCGGAATCTCCGCCCGGCGGTAGGGATCGCCGTCCCCCACCAGGGGCACCGCTGCCACCGTGGCCCCGTGGTGACGCAGGGCCTGGCCCAGCAGGGCGCCGCTGAGGTCCTCGCCGTGGCCGTTGCTGACCAGCAGCAGCCGCATCAGGCGAGCCAGCCCTGCAGCTTGACCAGGGCGGGCCAGCCGGGGCGGCGGCTGAGGCCGTCGGCCATCGAGGCCGACAGGTCCTTCGCCAGGTCGGGGGAAAACGCCATCAGCCGTCGCACCAGGTCAACGTGTTCCCTCACCCCCTTGGCGCCGGTCTCGAGCATCGCCAGGGACAGGTTGATGCGCGCCTGGGGATCCTGGGGGTTGAGCCTGACGGCGGTGCGCGCCGAGCGCAGGGCCTCCATGGGTTGGTCGAGCAGCAGCTGCAGCCAGGCCAGGCAGGTCCAGCCGGCGGCCTGGCGCGGGGCCTGGCGGGTGATCGCTTCGAATTCCTCCAGCAGGCCCGGCAGGGGGGCGCCGCTCTGGTAGCGGTTCAGGGCGTCCTGGAACAGGCCTTCGCCGGAAGTGGTGTCCTGCTGGCTGGTCATGGGGCCGGATGGTCGTGACCTCAGGTTCCCACGGCGCCGGAGCCTCAGACCGCGAACGAACTGCCGCAGCCGCAGGTCTGGCTGGCGTTGGGGTTGGTGAAGTTGAAGCCGCCGCCGATCAGGGCGGAGCTGTAATCGAGCTGCATGCCGTAGATGTACAGCAGGCTCTTGGGGTCACACACCACCTCGAAGGTGGTCCCGTCGTCAAGGCTGTAGGCGTAGCGGTCGTCGTCGTCGCGCACCTCGTCTGCCGCAATGAAGTCCATCGTGTAGCTCATGCCGCTGCAGCCGCCCGAGCGCACACCCACCCGCAGCAGGCGACCCGAGCCCTGCTGGCCCAGCAGCAGCGCCAGCTGGCGGCGGGCGGCCTCCGTGATCAGGATGCCCTTGCCGTCGACGCCGGCCCGGGGCTCACTGGTGGTGGTGCTGGTCATGGCTGGCGGGACTCCGCCGTGGGGCGGATGGGGTGTGGAATCACTTTAGGGAGATCCTTCTGGGGGGCCGTTGGCACGGTCCGGGAGCGCCCGTCCATAGAGTCGTCCTGACTGGGACAGGATCGGTGCGCATTGCGATCGTGGGGGCTGGGCTCGCCGGGCTGGCGGCGGCGGTCGATCTGTGCGAAGCCGGCCACAGTGTCGATCTCTACGAAGCCCGTCCGTTCATGGGCGGCAAGGTGGGCAGCTGGGTGGACGGCGACGGCAACCACATCGAGATGGGGCTGCACGTCTTCTTCTTCAACTACACCAATCTGTTTGCCCTGCTGCGGCAGGTGGGGGCCTTCGAGAACCTCCTGCCCAAGGAGCACACCCATCTGTTCGTCAACGCAGGCGGCGACCTGCGGGCCCTCGATTTCCGTTGTCCCCTCGGCGCCCCGTTCAACGGCCTCAAGGCCTTCTTCACCACGCCGCAGCTGGCCTGGATCGACAAACTGCGCAACGCCCTCGCCCTGGGCACGAGCCCGATCGTGCGTGGTCTGGTGGATCCCGAGGGGGCCATGGCGGTGATCCGCGACCTTGACCGGCTCAGCTTCCACGACTGGTTCGTGGGCCATGGGGGCAGTGAAGAGAGCATCCGCCGCATGTGGAATCCCATTGCCTACGCCCTGGGGTTCATTGATTGCGAGGCCATCTCGGCCCGCTGCATGCTCACCATCTTCCTGATGTTCGCGACCCGCACCGAAGCCTCAAAGCTCAATCTGCTCAAGGGTTCGCCCCATCGCTGGCTCACCGGTCCGATCCTCGACCACATCCAGGCCCGCGGCGGTCGGCTGCACCTGCGCCACCGGGTGCTCACCGTGCACCACGCTGAGGAGGGGGGCTGCAGCCGGGTCACCGGGCTCACCCTGGGCACCCCCGATGGGGAGGTGCGGATCGAAGCCGATGCCTACCTGGCGGCCTGTG
>CAMASU010000157.1 GCA_945861105.1 Synechococcus sp. UW140 | reverse complement strand
CTGTCCAACCGGCTGCAGGTGCTGGCCCATGGCCGAAGGCTGCCCCAGGTGGGGAAGATCACCATGGACCAGCTGGTGATCGATGCCACCGACTGCCCGGAGCTGAACCCCGGTGATGTGGTCACCCTGCTGGGTGAGGCGCAGGGCGGCCTGATCGAAGCCAGCGAATGGGCCGCCATGGCCGACACGATCCCCTGGGAGATCCTCTGCGGCTTCCGCCAGCGGCTGCCACGGCTGCCCTTGGGCCACGAGGCCGAGGTGATCAGCGGCTGATAGGGTGGGACGACCGCTGGAGAGGTGGCTGAGCGGTTGAAAGCGGCTCCCTGCTAAGGAGTTACAGGAGGCAACTTCTGTCGAGGGTTCGAATCCCTCCCTCTCCGTTGAAATCCGGCCCCCGTGAGCTCCCCCATTCGAGGTGAGCCCACGGGGGCCGCAGCTCTGAGCAATCAGGCCGAAACAGGGGCCTTCAGGCTGTCCACGAGTGCACGGCACAGCCCAGGCAGCCAGGACTCATCGGTCGCCGGTCCCGCCCCCTCGCCGAAGGCCACCAGCAGGAACGGTGGCAGCCCTGGCACCTCACAGAAGGCGGCATCGTGGCGGGCCTGGCTCATCCAGCCGGCCTTGCTCCACAGACGACTGCCGGTCGGTAGTCCCTGCCCCAGGAATCCATCCACCTGATTCTCCGGGTCCGCCTGGCGCTCCGCCGGGTCGAGGCTGCGGGCCAGCAGGTCGCGCATGCGGGTGCTGGCCTGGGGTGACACCCATTCTCCGGCCATGACGGCCTGCAGCAGACGCGACGTCATGGCGGTGGTCAGGCGGTTGCGATTCTCGAGGGCCGCGCCGTAGGACTGGCGCTCACGGCCGTAGGGGCCCTCGGCCCAGGTCTTCTGGCAGGCGTTGCACCCCTGCCACTCGGGCCAGCCGAGGGCCTCGAACCAGCGATTGACGACCAGCCGCTGCTCGCTCCAGCGGTGGAAGGCCTCGGGGGGCAGCTCCGGGCCACTGCGGGTGCCGGTCAGCAGGTCCACCACGTAACTGGTGGCATCGTTGCCCGAATCCCTGATCATGTCGGCGAGGGCGCGACGCAGTTCCTGGCCGTCGATCAGCAGATCCTGCGCCAACCAGGCCTCGGTGGCCGCCAGGTAGAAGAGCTTGATCACGCTGGCCGGGTAACGACAGCGGTCCCCCGCCAGCGAGGCCCCACGCCATGCAGAGACAGCGCCCCCCTGCGGATCCCCATCGGAGATCAGACAGGTGACGCTGATGGCCCCGCCCCAGCCCCCACGCTCCTGACAGATGCGCCCGACGGCGGCCTCCAGCCAGGCCTCGAGTGCGGGATCCTGTCGATAGAACCCCATGCCCCATCCCTTGCCGTGGCGAGCGTAGACAACCCGGTGGCCGACGGCCTGCGTCTGCTGCAGGCCCCCCTTGACCTGCACAGCCGCCCCGGCGGAGCGGGCCTGGCCACCCAGGCGCTGGCCGGACGGCGCCTGCGCCTGCTGGCCGAGCCGCCCCAGGGTGAGCGGCGGCTGGTGGAGCTGCTCGAGGATGGCTACCGGGGCTGGTGCGACCAGGGGGAACTGGACGGGCGGACGGTGGCCTGCGGCCCCCACCGGCCACGGCTGCTGGATGCGGCCACCATCACCTCACGGCTGCCACAGGTGATCGGCTTTGCCCTGGCGGCGGCGGCGGTCCCCAACCGGTACCTCTGGGGCGGCACCCTCGGGCCCGACTACGACTGTTCGGGACTGATGCAGATGGCCTTTGCCTCCGCAGGGATCTGGATCCCGCGGGATGCCTACCAGCAGGAGCGTTTCTGCAGCCCTGTGGCAACGGCGGTCGATGACATGCGGCTGCTGCGGCCCGGTGATCTGATCTTCTTCGGCACGGCACGGCGCTGCACCCATGTGGGACTGCACCTCGGGGCGGGGAGATATCTGCACAGTTCCGGCATCAGCCATGGCCGCAACGGGATCGGCACAGACAGTTTGCACAGCCGGGACGATCACCCGGTCGCAGGCCATTACCGGGCCGAACTGCGGGGAGCGGGGCGGGTGGAGCGGTGCCACGATGGCACCCACCTTCCCTGACCTCCAGCGCCGTGACCCTGTCCGTGGTGATCCCCCTCTTCAACGAGCAGGAGAGTGTGACTCCACTGGTCAGCCAGCTGCTGGCCAGCCTGCGTCCGCTGCAGGAGCCCTTCGAACTGGTGCTGGTGGATGACGGCTCCAGTGACGGCACGGCCAAGGCCCTGGAGGAGCTGAGTCAGCGCACGCCGGAACTGGTGGCGGTGCTGTTGCGTCGCAACTACGGCCAGACCGCCGCCATGGCGGCCGGCTTCGACGCCAGCTCGGGCGAGGAGATCGTCACCCTGGATGGGGACCTGCAGAACGATCCGGCCGACATCCCGCTGATGGTGCACAAGCTGCGGGAGGGTTACGACCTGGTCAGCGGCTGGCGCCATCAGCGGCAGGATGCGGCCCTGAGCCGGCTGCTGCCTTCGCTGCTGGCCAACCGTCTGATCGCCCGGGTGACCGGTGTGCGGCTGAACGACTACGGCTGTTCGCTGAAGGCCTACCGCCGGGAGGTGGTGACCGACATGAACCTCTACGGAGAACTGCACCGTTTTCTGCCCGCCCTGGCCTTCATCGAGGGAGCACGCATCACCGAGGTGAAGGTCAACCACCATGCCCGGCAGTTTGGCCGCAGCAAGTACGGGATCGATCGCACCTTCCGGGTGCTGATGGATCTGCTGACGGTGTGGTTCATGAAGCGCTTCCTCACCCGGCCGATGCATGTCTTCGGCTTCTGGGGTCTGCTGGCCCTCGGGGGCGGCGGCGTCATGGCCAGCGCCCTTGTCGTCGAGAAGCTGCTGGGCCATGACATCGGCAACCGCCCACTGCTGACGCTGTGCGTGCTGCTGCTGCTCACGGGGGTGCAGCTGTTCTGCTTCGGACTGCTGGCTGAACTGATGATGCGCACGTACCACGAAAGCCAGGGGCGGCCCATCTACAGGATCCGCACCACCCTGCGGGGCCAGGCCGCCCCGGCCCTCTGCCAGGGGGCGGGTTGAATTTTTATGTCGCCCCGGCGCCCGCCGCCGGCGGCGGCCGGGGGGATCCGTACAGTCCGAGCACCGGATCCTCCGTCCGGACCCTCCTGACGGGTGTCGTCAACCGCTTTCAACCAATGACGGGAGATTTTGCCGCCGCCTGGCTGCCTTCGGTGCTCGTTCCCCTGGTGGGGATCGGTCTGCCGGCGGTGGCCATGGCCCTGCTGTTCAACGTGATCGAGGCTCGCGACTGAAATGACTGTCACCCCCGTGGCCGACCCCACCGTCGGCAACCTCGCCACCCCGGTGAACAGCAGCTGGTTCACCAAGGCCTTCATCAACGCCCTGCCGGCTTACCGCCCAGCGCTGTCCCCCAACCGCCGCGGTCTGGAAGTGGGCATGGCCCATGGCTTCTTCCTCTACGGACCGTTCAGCATCTGCGGTCCCCTGCGGAACACCGACTACGCCACGACGGCCGGGCTGCTGGCCTCCATCGGCCTCGTCTCGATCCTCACCGTCTGCCTGTCGATCTACGGCACGGCGGGCCGGGGACCCAACGTCCAGCCCCCTGACGCCACCGTCGACAATCCCCCCGCCGATCTCTTCACCAAGGCCGGCTGGGCAGAGTTCGCCAGCGGCTTCTGGCTGGGTGGCTGCGGCGGTGCCGCCTTCGCCTGGTTCCTGGCCGGCACAGCCCTGGTGACGCCTCTGGTCAAGATCGCCGGCGGCGTCTGGAGCGTCGGCTGATCCCACAGCTCCCCTGACCCATCAGGCCCTCAACCCCCTCCCGACGGGAGGGGGTTTTGTTGTGGCCACCCTCACCGGGAGGAAGGCACTGGCTTTGGGAGGATCACGGCAACGATCCCTGTCCGCCCCCAGCCATGTCGGTCTCGGATCCGTTTCTGCGCCGGCCCCTGCTCACCCTCGTGCTGAGCATCCTGATCGTGCTGGCGGGCGTGGTGAGCCTGGTGGGGCTGCAGGTCGAGAACCTGCCTCCGATCGCCCCCGGCAAGGTGACCGTGCGGGCCACCTACCCGGGGGCCGGCGCCGAGGTGGTGGAGCAAGGGGTCACGACCCTGCTGGAACGGCAGCTCAATGGGGTGGAGCGGCTGGACACGATCCGATCCAGCAGCTCCGCCAGCGGCAGCAGCATCGAGCTGACCTTCGCCGAAGGCAACCCCGAACTCAATCAGATCAATGTCCAGAACGAGGCCAGCCTCGTCACCCGCCAACTGCCCCAGCCGGTGATCCGCCAGGGGCTGCAGGTGCGACGCACCAGCACGGATCTGCTGATGGTGCTCAGCTTCAGCGACAGGGAAGGGCGCTACAGCCAGATCTTCATCAGCGACTGGGTGGACCGCACCATGCGGGATGCCCTGCTGCGGCTACCGGGCATCGGCGAGGTCACCCTCACCGGCGCCGGCGATCTTGCTTACCGGCTCTGGCTTGATCCCCAGCGTCTCGAACGGTTTCGGCTCACCATTCGCGATGTGGGCGAAACCCTCGCGCGGGAAAACGTGCTGGCGGCCTTGGGCCAGGTGGGCGATGCCCCATCGCCCGAGTCCCAGGCGTACACCCTCCCCCTGCGCATGGAGGGTCGGCTGCGGAGCGTCGAAGAGCTCGAAAACCTGCTCATCAGCCCCCTGGGGGGAGGCAATGGCGTCAGGCTGCGGGATGTGGGCCGGGTGACCCTGGGCCAGGAAAGCTACGCCACAAAAGCCATGGACCTGGGTGGACGCCCGGCCGTGGCGCTGTCCATCTACCAGCGGGATGGCAGCAACGCCCTCGAACTGAGCCATGAGGTCGACACCCTGCTGAAGCAGGTGGAACCTGATCTGCCACCGGGGCTGCGGGTGCAGACGATCGTCAATGTGGCAGACACCGTCCGGGAAAGCATCGACCAGGCCATCGAAGCCCTCCGGGACGCGATTCTTCTCGTCTTCGCCGTCCTGCTGCTGGGCCTGGGCAATCTGAGGCTGGCCTTCATCACCGCCCTGGCGGTGCCGGTCTCCCTGCTCGGCAGCTTCACCCTGCTGCGGCTCACGGGGGGCTCGATCAACACCCTGACCCTGTTCGGACTGGTGCTGGCCACGGGCATCGTCGTCGACGACGCGATCGTCG
>CAMASU010000156.1 GCA_945861105.1 Synechococcus sp. UW140 | reverse complement strand
AGGATCCGCTTTTTACTGCCTGCCTTCCACAGGCGCCAGATGATCTGAAACGCCGTGAACGTTTTGCCGGTGCCCGTGGCCATCACCAGCAAGATGCGCTGTTGGCCGAGGGCAATCGCCTCCACCGTCGCCTGGATCGCGTTCACCTGGTAGTAGCGCGGATCTTTTTTGCTGCCGCTGTCGTAGTAAGGCTGCAGAGCCACCTGCTCCTGCTGCGGTGTGAAGCCGCGCCAACGGCTGTAGCGCTGCCACAGCTCCGCTGGGCTGGGGAAGGCCTCCAGCGCCAACGTGGTTTCGCGTTCCTCGCCCTGGCCTGTGCCGTCGTGGAACACAAAGCCATCGCCGTTGCTGGCGAACACAAACGGCGTACGCAGCACCTCGGCATAGGCCAGCGCCTGCTGCAGGCCATCGCCCATGGCGTGGGTGTTGTCTTTGGCCTCGATCACCGCCAGGGGAACCCCTTCGTGGATCAACAGATAATCCGCCCGTCGCCGTCGACCCCGGCTCACCAGCCGTCCCCGCACGATGATTCGCCCATCGGTGAATGAATGCTCTCTCAGAATTCGCTCCCTGAGCCAGCCTGCCTGGTGCAGGGCCGGCGTGATGAAGCGATCGCAGATGTCGGTTTCGCTCAGGGCTCGCTTGGAATTCACACCGTCAGCGCCGCGCCATGGGGTGATTCTGCAGTGTTCGGGCGACGTTGCCCATCAACGCGACAACTCCCTCGACCGCTCAATCGGCACCACCGCGAGGCCGATCGGTGCGAGGGCGATGAGGGCCAGCTTGATGTGCTGCAGCCCGAAGGGAATTCCGACGATGGTGACAAAGCAGGCCAGGGCCGAGCCGAGATGGCCGATCGCCAGCCACCAGCCCGCCAGCAGAAACCAGAGCACATTGCCCACCAGCCCCAGGGGGCCGGTGCCCAGATCGCCGTGGCCGGTGAGGTCGCGGCGGCTCACCGCCTCCCGGCCAAATGGCCAGAACGAGAAGTTACCGATCACGAAGCAGGCCCGGGCCCAGGGAATGCCAACGATCGTGAGCGCCGCCACGAGGCCGGCCAGCCACCAGCCCAGGCCCATCACCAGGCCACCGAGCACAAACCAGAGCAGGTTGAGCAGACCCCGGAGCATTGAACCCATGCCGCTCGCACCAGCATGGGCCAATCGGCGGTCAACAATGGTGAGGTTGTCGCGCCATTCGACGGTGATGACCCTTTCCCTCAATGCCGAGCTGCTGCAGCGGATCGAACGGGCACTGGCCGGGACGGGCCAGTCGCCGCAGGCCGTCTGCGAGCAGTGGGTGCGCGTGGGGCTCGAGCAGCTCGAGGCCCAGCAGGCTTCCGCTGAGGCCGCCGGGCGCTGCTCCCTGCGCCTGGGCACCGCCACCGTGGGTCCCGTGCCGTTGCCGGTGCAGCAGTGAGTCAGGGCTGGCCGCTGGTCAGGTCCCCGGGCAGCAATCCCAGCGCCAGGGCGCCCAGCCGCCGGAGCCGGGCCAGCTCTGGCTCGTCCAGGCGGCCGAACGGTTCACTCAGCAGGTCGATCAGCACACAGGTGAGTTGATCGCAGAGGGCCAGGCTGTCCACCCTGAGCCCGTTGGTCTCGGTGGCGGCGATCACCGGCCGCAGGGGCAGGGTGCGGGAGGTGAGGTCAGCGCTGAGTGGCACAACAAGAACGGTTGCCCGACCCTGGTAAGGCGGCGACAGCACCACCACGGGTCGGCGTTTGCTGTCGCGCAGCAGTGGGTTGCGGGGCCAGGTGCAGAGAGTGCCGGCTTTCAGGGTCACGGCTGATCGGGGGCCAGCGCGGCGGCCTCCAGGGCGGCCTGGCTGGCATCCGGTCGGGACCCTTCGTCGTCTGGCTTGATGGCCGCCTCGTCAAGGTCGGCATAGGCCTCGGCGAGTTGTCGTTGCCATTGCAGGTCGCGCCATTGCCGCACCGCCTCAGCTATGGCCGCCGAACGGTTGCTGCCCCACTGATCCAGGAACTGCAACAGATCCTCATCGAGGGTGATCGAGATCTGCCGGGAGGCCATCGTGATGATGGGAATGATAGAAAAAATATCATCGCGGTCTGGGGGGTGCCGGGCCTCGCCCTTCGTCAGAATCAGCCCCAGCGGTCGGGAGCGTGATGGCCCGCAAGGGGGGCTGGCAGGAATTCAGCGGGCCCGACAGCACCGCCCGGCCCCCAGCCGCGGCGCCGGCCCCCGCCCGGGCCCAGCAGCAGGTGCGGGTCCAGCGCACCCGGGCGGGCAAGGGCGGCAAGCTCGTGACCGCCATCACCGGCCTGGCTGTGCCCGAGGCCGAGGCCCGTGGCTTGCTGCGTGACCTCAAGGCCCGTGCCGGCACCGGCGGCACCCTCAAGGACGGGGTGATCGAACTGCAGGGGGACCAGGTGGCCGCCGCCCTGGCGGCCCTCGAACAGGCCGGCTTCAGGCCCAAGCAGGCTGGGGGCTGATTCCCCCAGTTCCCATGCCGCGCCTCTTGCCCCTGCTGGGCCTGCTGCTGACACTGCCCGCCACGGTGGCCTCAGCCGTTGCCGCCCCCGCCGAGGTGCTCGGCCGCCTGCGTATCAGCCAGCGGCCCTGCAGCCTCAACGGTGTCGCCCAGACCTGCGTGATCACCGTCGTCGACGGCAACGAGGCGATGCGGATCGATCTGTCGGCCGGCGATCGACCCTTCTGGGTGTTCACTCCCACCGGCGCCCCGACCACCGACCGCCGCCCTTACCGCGACGCCCAGGGCCGCACCTGGCTGTACTCGGGCCATCATTCATTCGAGCTGGTGGAACAGGGTCCTTACCGCAACGTGCTGCGCGTGACCTCTCCCTGACCGCCGATGCGCCTGCTGCACACCTCCGACTGGCACCTGGGCCGCCTCTTCCATGGCGCCTCACTGCTGGATGAGCAGGCCGCCGCCATGGACCGCATCGTCGCCCTCGCCGCCGAGGCCGAGGTCGATGCGGTGGTGATCGCCGGTGACCTCTATGACCGCGCCATTCCGCCTGCCGGGGCGGTGCAGCTGTTCAGCGACACCCTTGCCCGCCTCACCGCCACCGGTGCGGCGGTGGTGGCGATCGCCGGCAACCACGATTCGCACGTGCGCGTTTCGACCTACGACCCGCTGCTGTCGCGGTTTCGGGTCACCATCCGCGGGGATGTGCGCCGGGTCGCCGAGCCGGTGACGGTCACGCCACGGCGGGGGGGTGATCCTGTGGCGATCCATCCGCTGCCTTACCTCGATCCGGCGGTCGAAGGGCCGGGCCTCGGGGCCGACGGTCGCCTGCGGCACCAGGAGGTGACCGTCCTCGCCCTCGACCGTCTCCCCCGCGATCGCCGGCGGTCGGTGCTGGTGGCCCACACCTTCGTCGCCGGCGGCAGCCCCTCAGAGTCCGAACGGGAGCTGACGGTCGGCAATGTCGAACGCGTCAGCATCGACACCTTCGCCGGCTTCGCCTATGTGGCCCTGGGCCATCTCCATGGCGCCCAGGAGCTTGATGGGCCGCGGCTGGCCTATTCGGGGACGCCGCTCCCCTACTCGTTCTCTGAACAGCACCACACCAAATCGGTGCGCATCGTCGATCTCGACACCGCCGGCCGCCCCACGGTGGAGGTGGTGCCGCTGAACGTCGGCCGGCCCCTGGCCACCCTCGAAGGGACCCTCGAGACGCTGCTGCGCGACCCCCGCCACGACGCCCAGATGGCGGCCCGGCTGCGGGTGATCCTCACCGACGAGCAGCTGCCGCTGCAGGCGATGGCCCGCCTGCGCCAGCGGTTTCCGCTGGTGGCCGAACTGCGCCACCGGCCGCCCGAACGGCAGCGCTCGACCGCCGACGACCGGCGCCGGCAGGTGCAGCAGGCCGCCACACCGCTCGACCTCAGCCTGGCCTTCTTCCGTGACCAGCAGGGCCGGCCGGCCGATGACGCCGAGGCCGACCTGCTGCGCCAGGCCCTCGAGGCCGCCGCACGACGGGGGGAGCGGTGAGACCCCACACCCTCGGCCTTGAGGCCTTCGGCCCCTATGCCGCACCGCTGCAGCTCTGCTTCGACGACCTCAGCGCCGAGGGGTTGTTTCTGATCCACGGCACCACCGGCGCCGGCAAGACCTTTCTGCTCGATGCCCTCTGCTTTGTGCTCTACGGCGAGGTGCCCGGCGAGCGATCCTTGCGCAGCCTCAGAAGTGACCACGCACCGCCTGCGGCGGTGCCCCGCGTGACGCTCGAGTTCTCCACCGCGGCCGGCCGCTGGCGGGTTGAGCGGTCGCCGGCCCACACCGCCCAGCGGCTCCGTGGTGGCGGCACCACCGAGCGGGCCGCCCAGGCGGTGTTGTTCCGGCTGCGGGGCGATGGGGCCGAAGCTGTGGCGGGGCGCACCACCGAGGTGACCCGGGAGATCGAACGGCTGCTGGGCCTCACGGCCGCCCAGTTTCAGCAGGTGATCCTGCTGCCCCAGGGTCGTTTCGCCGAGGTGCTGCGGGCCCGGGCCGACGAACGGGAGGCCCTGCTCAAGACCCTCTTCCATACGGTGCTGTTCGAGCAGGCCGGCCAGTGGCTCGAAGAGCAGGCCCGCAGTGCCCGCCAAGCCCTTGAGGAGCACGACCGCCGGCTGCAGGCCCTGCGGGACCAGGCGGCCGCCCGCTGGCCCGCCGCCGGCAGCCAGCCCGTCGACCAGGCGGGTCTCGATGGCCTGGTGGCCGCCCTGGCCGTTGAGGTGGCCGCTGCCGCCGCTGCCCTCGAGCAGGCGTCGGTGGCGCTGCAGCAGGCCCAGCAGCAGGCCCGCCAGCAGCAGCAGCTGGCCGACCGCTGGGACCGGCGGGCTGCGGCGACGGCCCGCCTGGCCGAACTGGAAGCCAAGCAGCCCGTGGTCGACGACTACCGCCAGCGGCTGCGCCTGGCCGACCAGGCCGAGGCCCTGCGGGCCAGCCTCGAGGCTGAGCAGACGGCCCGGCAGCAGCGGCAGTTGCAGCAGGCGGCCCTGGCGGCCGGTCTCGCGGCGGCGGCCAGGGCCAGAGCCGCCGCCCAGGCCCTGCCCGAAAGCGTGCAGCAGCTGCCGCTGGCGACGCTGCCTGCGGCCGAAGCCCTGGCCGATGCCCGCAGCGACCTGGCAGCCCATCGGGCCCAGCTCACGGCCCTGGCGGCCCAGGCCACCGAGGCCGCCCAGCGCCAGGCCGCCGCCGCCGCCGCCGAACGGCAGGCC
>CAMASU010000155.1 GCA_945861105.1 Synechococcus sp. UW140 | reverse complement strand
CTCTGGAGACCCCCCTCGGCGCCGATGGAAAGCCGCAGCCTGATGCTGCTGGTGGCCGACGGCCTGCTGCCCGATGGCGGCCTCGACGGTGACGGCCGTTGACGCAGGACCTCAGGGCAGGCGCAACCTCAGCGCAGCCGCAGCCGTGGCCCCTGCGGATCGCGGGGCCTCACCTCACCGATGGCGGCGGCGGCGGCAAAACCCCGCCCATGGAACACCTGCAGCACCGCGTCGACGGCCTCGGGCCGGCAGCTCACCAGCAGGCCCCCGCTGGTCTGGGGATCGCTGAGCAGGGCCTGATCCACGGGGCCGAACCCCGCCGGCAGGGCCACCTCATGGCCGTAGGCGTCCCAGTTGCGCCCCGAGGCACCGGTGACGATGCCCGCGGCCGCCAGCTCGGCGGCGCCGTCGAGCAGGGGCACGGCCGACCACTGCAGGTCGAGATCCAGCGCTGAGGCCCGGGCGATCTCGAGGGCATGGCCCGCCAACCCGAAGCCGGTCACGTCGGTGAGGGCATGCACACCGTCGAGGGCGGCCAGGGCCGGACCGGGGGTGTTGAGCAGGGTGGTGGTGGCCACCAGCCGGTCGTAGCGATCGGCCGAGAGGCGCTGCTGTCGCAGGGCCGCCGAGAGCACCCCCACCCCCAGGGGTTTGCCCAGCACCAGCACATCGCCGGGGTGGGCATCGGCATTGCGTCTCAGCCGGGTCGGCTCCACCAGCCCGAGGGCCACCAGGCCGTAGATGGGTTCGGCACTGTCGATGGTGTGGCCGCCGGCCAGGGGGATGCCCGCCTCCCGGCAGACGCTCTGGCCCCCCTCAAGGATGGCGGCGATGCGCTCGGGCCCCAGGGTCGCCACGGGCATGCCCACCACGGCCAGGGCCAGGATCGGGGTGGCCCCCATGGCATAGACGTCGCTGAGGGCATTGGTGGCGGCGATGCGACCGAAGGTGTGGGGGTCGTCGACGATCGGCAGGAAGAAATCGGTGGTCGCCACCAGCGCCTGCCGCTCATTGAGCAGGTACACCGCCGCGTCATCGCTGGTGGAGGCATCCACCAGCAGCTCCGGCGGGGCCGGCAGCACGCTGGTGCGCCGCAGGATGTCCTGCAGCAGCCCGGGGGCGATCTTGCAGCCGCAGCCGCCGCCGTGGCCAAGGCTGGTGAGGGGCACCGGGTCGGGATTCGGGCTGGCCACGGCCCTGCTGCAGAGGGCCCCATCCTCGCGGCTCGGCGAACCGGGACCGGAGAACCGCCGCAACAGTGAAGGGACCCCGGCCGTGCGCCTGCCATGCCCGCCACCGATGCCCGCACCGACGCCGACGGGGCCCTGGTGCTGCCGTTCGCGGCCGTGGGACTCGCAGACCTCCCCCTGGTGGGGGGCAAGAACGCCTCGCTGGGGGAATTGATCCGCGCCCTGGGGCCCCAGGGGGTGGTGGTGCCCGATGGATTTGCCGTGACGACGGTGGCCTACCGGCGGCTGCTGGCCGACGCCGGTCTGGAGGCTCCCCTGCGGCGTCTGCTGAGTGACCTGGATGTGGACGACCTGGGGGCCCTGCAGCGGGCCGGGGCCGCCGCCCGGCAGCTGGTGGCCGCCGCACCGCTGCCCCCCGGGCTCGAGCAGGCCATCCTCACCGCCGCCCGGGATCTGGGGGCCAGCCGCCTCGCCGTGCGCTCCAGCGCCACCGCCGAGGACCTGCCCGAAGCGAGCTTCGCCGGCCAGCAGGAGACGGTGCTGGCGGTGGGCGGCGACGAGGCTCTGCTGCAGGCCTGCCACCGTTGCTATGCCTCGCTGTTCAGCGACCGCGCCATCGTCTATCGCCGCCGCCTCGGTCTCGATGACCTCGCCGTCGCCCTGGCGATCGGGGTGCAGCGACTCGTGCGGGCCGACCGGGGTTGTGCCGGAGTGCTGTTCACCCTCGACACCGAAAGCGGCTGCCGCGACGTGGTGCTGATCAATGGCGCCTGGGGCTTCGGGGAAACCGTGGTGCAGGGGGAGGTGATTCCGGATGAATGGCTGGTGTTCAAACCGCGGCTGCGGCAGGGACTGCCGGCGATCATCAGCCGTCGGGCCGGGGAGAAGGCCGTGCAGCTGGTGCTGGAGGGCGACGACGGCCGCCTCTGCCGCCGCCCCGTGCCCGCCGACCGGCGGCGACAGCTGGTGCTGGGCGATGACCAGGTGCTCACCCTCGCCCGCTGGGGCTGCGCCATCGAAGACCACTACTCCACGCTGCACGGGCGACCGATGCCGATGGACATCGAATGGGCCTGGGACGGCAGCGAGGGGGGCCTGGTGGTGCTGCAGGCCCGCCCCGAAACGGTCGCCGCCCGTCGCCCGCCGGGACTGCTGCGGCACTGGCACCTCGAGCGCGAGGGGGGCGTGCCGCTGGTCAGCGGCCGGGCCATCGGTGCCGCCGTCGGCAGCGGCCCGGTGCGACTGCTGCAGGGTCCCGAGGAGATCGACCGGTTCGAGGCCGGCGACGTGCTCGTGACGAGCCGCACGGATCCCGACTGGGAGCCGATCCTGCAGCGGGCGGGGGCCGTGGTGACCGACCAGGGGGGACGCACCTGCCATGCGGCGATCGTCGCCCGGGAAATGGGTGTGCCCGCCATCGTCGGCTGCGGCGACGCCAGCCGGCGGCTGCAGCACGGTGCCGTGGTCACCGTCGCCTGCTGCGAGGGGGAGGAGGGCCACGTCTATGCCGGGGCGCTGCCGTTCCGGTGCGAAGAACAGCAGCTCAGCGACCTGCCGACCGTGGGCACACGGCTGCTGCTCAACGTCTCCCGCCCCCAGGAAGCCTTCCGGCTCGCCGCCCTGCCCAGCGACGGGATCGGCCTGGCTCGGCTGGAGTTCGTGATCGCCCACGACATCGGCATCCACCCCCTCGCGCTGCTGCAGCCCGATGGCCTCCCGCCGGCGGAACGTCAGGCGGTGGAGCAGCGGCTGCAGGGGGCCACCGACCCGGTCGCCTTCTATCGCGAGCGGTTGCGCGAAGCCATGGCCCGCCTGGCGGCGGCCTTCCACCCCCGGCCCGTGCTGCTGCGCTTCTCTGACTTCAAGAGCAACGAATACGCCCGCCTGCTGGGGGGGCGCAGCTTTGAACCCATCGAACCCAACCCGATGCTGGGCTGGCGGGGGGCCTGCCGCTACACCGGTGAACCGTTCCGCCGGGCCTTCGGCCTGGAATGCCAGGCCCTGGCCCAGGTGCGCACGGAGCTGGGGATGACCAACCTCACACCAATGGTGCCCTTCTGCCGCACACCCCAGGAAGCCGACCGGGTGCTGGCGGCCATGGCCGACGAAGGGCTGCAGCGGGGGCGCGACGGCCTCACGGTGCAGATGATGTGCGAACTTCCTGCCAACGTGCTGGAGCTGGAGGCTTTCGCCGAGCGCTTTGACGGGTTCTCGATCGGATCGAATGACCTGACCCAGCTCACCCTGGGCATCGACCGCGACTCTGAACGGCTGGCCCCGCTGTTCCGGGAGGACCACCCTGCGGTGCGGGCCCTGATCAGCCAGGCGATCGCCACGGCCCACCGCTGCGGCCGCAGCATCAGCCTCTGCGGCCAGGCCCCCAGCGACGATCCTGCCTTTGCCCGCTTTCTGGTGGAGGAGGGGATCGACGCCATCAGCCTCGATCCCGACGCCCTGATCCCCACCAGACTGGCCCTGGCGGCAGTCGCGCGGTGACTCCGGCATGAAGCAGCCCAACACCAGCGACCATGCCCTGCGGCTCCGCAGCCTCTGGATTGCCTGGCTGCTGACCACCCTGTTCCATGTGGAACTGGGGCTGATGCCCCTCTTCCACGGCCACTCGGCCGACATCCACAGCAGCCTCGCTGACCGCTGGTTGCCCCTGCTGTTCGGCGCGATGGCGGTGTATTTCGTGGTTCCGCTCGTCGCCCTGGTGCTGATCGCCTACGACGCCAGCGGCGGGCGGCCCTGGCGGCGCTGGCGGTGGTTGCACCTGGGCCTCAGCCTGGTGTACACCCTCACCAACATTCCCCACCTCCTGGCCGATCTGCTGGTGCCCGACGCCCGGGTGGATCAGGTGGGCCTGATGGTCGTGCTGCTGCTGCTGGGGCTGCTGATCAACCGGGAGAGCTGGTTGTGGGCCCGTCAGCCAGGCCGTCGCGGCGCAGCTGGCGCCGCAACCGATGGCGCTCGAACGGCACACCGGCGATCGTCAACCGTTCCAGCGCCACCCAGTGCCAACCCAGGCGCTCCAGCAGCGGACGGCTGATCAGGCTGGCCTCCGTCACCAGATGCGTCTGGCCCCGATCCAGGGCGAGAGCCTCCAGCGCCCGCACCAGCCGCCCCCCATGGCCGCGACGGTTGCTGTCGCCGCGGCAGTACAGCAGGGCGAGACGGTGGGGAGGATGCAGCAGGGCGAAGGCCTCGATCCCCCCGTCCCCCTCGATCAGCAGGCCCTCCCCTGCGGTCAGGGCCCCATCGAGCACGCCGGGGAGCACGGCGACCGCCGCCCAGGCCTGCACCTGCGCCTCGGAGTACAGGCCCGGGGCCTGGCTGAACACCGCCTGCTGATACACCTCCCGGAGGGCGCTGTGGTCGGCGGGGGTGATGGGCCGCAGCCGGGGGGCCATGGCATCGACCGTCACAGGCCCCCATCCTGAAGGGGCAACGACTGCCGATGCCATGGGTCTGCAGCCCCTGACGGTGCTGATCGCTGCGGTGCTGCTGGCCGCGGCCCCGGCCCGGGCGGCCCTGGTGCAGCTCGAGGGGATGCGGCTGCCCGAGCCCCGGGTGCGGGGGGCCGCCGATGTGCCCTACGACCGGCCCGCCGATGGCGACACCCCGATCGTGAGCCTCACGACCCCGGATGGCACGGTGCTGCGGTTGCTGCTGGACAGCGGCGCCTCGGTGTCCCTGGTCACCGAGCGGCTGGTGCAACGGCTGGGGCTGCCGGTGTCGCCGCTGCCACCGGGGTCCCTGCGGCTGGCGGGAGCCGGAGCGGCATGCCAGGACCTGCAGCCCGGGCGGGTGCAGCTGCCGCAGCTGACCGTCGGTGGCATGCAGATCGACGGGCTCGAGGCGCTGGTGATGCCGGCCCTGGGGATTCCCCCCGGCAGTGACGGGGTGCTGGGTGCGCCGCTGTTCCGCCAGTTGCCCTTGCTGGTGGACCCGGTGGGCCGGCGGCTGCGGCTGGGGCTCGACCTCGTTCGCGCCGGCGTGGCGCCGGCTGGGGCGA